>JARWGK010000082.1:0-33946 GCA_040409725.1 Natronomonas sp. | reverse complement strand
TCGACTCGAACCCCAACTGCGGCCCCGGAGGCGTCGAGGTCGTCGAGCGTCCGTACCATGGTTCTGAATCCCGTCGGAGTCAGCAAAGTCCTTTCCGTTCCGCTGGCCGTCGCCCGGCCTGATATTTCATCATACGGCAGCTAAGTCGCGTCGAGCAACGAAGAGTTATTTAGCCCGCGGGGCGGGGTGTATACCAAGTGACCTCTCGATGGGCGTCAACGAACGGACGACGGTGAGCCGGGAGTCGATCCGCGACAACATCGGCGCCGTGTTCCTCGGTGTCTTCGGAGCCACTCTCGTCGTCGATCTCCTGTTGAAACTCGCCGGCGTCGAGGTCGGTATCCTCGGCGGAGAGCTGTCGATCGGTCGGCTCACCGGCAACTTCTGGGACGGGATTTTGAACGGTCTTCTGATCGGACTCGCCGGTATCGGTCTCTCGATGACGTACAGCATCCTGACGTTCGCCAACTTCTCTCACGGTGACCTGGTCACCGTCGGCGGATTCACCGGCTGGGGGATCGCCTACCTGATCGCCGGCTGGGGTGTCGTTCCGGCGAGTATCCTCCTGCTCGTTCGCCCCGGACGAGCCAGTTCGCCGGGTGAAATCGGTGCACACGTCGTCTCCACGCCGGGAGCGATTCTCGCCGGATTGGTGTTTGCGACGATTTTTACCGCCCTCGCTGCCGTCGTGATCGATCGACTCGTCTACCGGCCGATGCGCGATCGGAGCGGCATCTCGCTTCTCATCGCCTCGATCGGTGTCGCACTCGCTCTCCGGTACGTCGTCCAGTTCGTCTACGGCGCGAGACGCCGCGGCATCCCGGCCAGCGTCGATTCGGAGATCAACCTCGTCGTTGCGACGGTCGACGCTCACGATCTGACCCTCATCGTCGCGTCGCTGTCGCTCATGCTCGGCCTGCACCTGCTGTTGCAGCGAACGAAGCTCGGAACGGCGATGCGTGCGATGGCTGACAACAAGGATCTCGCACTCATCACCGGCATTCCGACGGAGCGTGTCGTCACCGCGACGTGGGTCGTCGGTGGCGGTCTCGCCGGTGCAGCCGGTTATCTGACGGTGATGACCCGCGGCGTCATCGCCTTCGATTTCGGCTGGCTGCTCTTGCTTTTGATCTTCGCTGCGGTGATCCTCGGCGGAATCGGATCGATCTACGGCGCTATCGCCGGCGGCCTCATCATCGGCATGGTGTTTTCCCTCTCGACGATCTGGATCCCTGCCGATTTCAACGAGGCTGCTGCCTTCGCCGCGATGATCCTCGCCCTGCTTTTCAGACCCGAGGGCCTCTTCGGGGGGGTGTCGACCGCATGAGCGACGACTCGGCCCCGGACGACCCCGGATCTGAGGCCACCGCAGACTCGACCGACGGTGCTTCAGAAACCGAACTGTCGCCGGTAGAGACGCTCTGGAACCGCCTCGAACAGCACAACGCGTTGCTCGTCGTTCTGACGCTCGTCGGGTTGTACGTCCTGTTTACGATACTGGTCTGGAACCAGAATCCGGGCGATCGGACGAACACCGTCGTCAGCACCCTCCGATTCGTCACCTTCCTCGGCGCTGCATACGCCATCCTCGCACTCGCGTTGAACCTCCATTGGGGATACACCGGCCTGTTCAACATCGGCGTCGCGGGGTTCATGGCCGTCGGCGTGTACACGATGGGGATGGCCGTCCGGGCACCCGATGCGTCGCCGCCCGGACTCGGGCTCCCGCTTCCGGTCGGCATCGTCCTCGGTGTCGTCATGGCCGCCCTCATCGGCGTGGTCGCGGCGCTGCCCGCGTTGCGCCTCCGGGCGGATTATTTCGCCATCGTCACGCTGGGTCTCTCGGAGATCATCCGTCTGTCGCTGCAGTCGAGTGCGCTCAACGACTGGCTCGTCTCGACGCTCGGGGTCGGAACCGGTGGCGGATCGGGGATGGGCCTCCCTCAGAATCCCATCCGGGAGCTGTTTTTCGTCGATGGAAGCGTCGGTGCCGGCCCCACCGCGCTCGGAGAGGCGGTGTTTGCCGTCACAGACGGCCTCGACGTTCGACCGATCGTCGTCGTCGATTGGGCGTACGTCCTCGTTTTGCTCTCCTTCGTCGTCCTCGTCTACGCGTTTCTCGACCGACTCGGTCGGTCGCCGTTCGGACGAGTGTTGAAGGCCATCCGCGAGGACGAACTCGTCGCCAGTTCCCTCGGTAAGGACGTCAGCCTCTTCAAGATCAAGGTGTTCGCCATCGGCTGTGGACTGATGGGTCTCGGTGGCATCCTCTGGCAGGGCAGCCAGGGCTTCGTCGCCCCGACGCCGCAGTTTCTGCCGGTGATCACCTTCTACATCTTCGTGGCCGTGATCCTCGGAGGTGCCGGTTCCAACACCGGCAGTATCGTCGGTGGGTTCGTGTTTGCCGGCCTTCTGTTCGAGGCACCACGGCGGGTCGGGGCCGTCGCAGGGGATGCGACAGCGCTCGGAGACGTTCCGACGCCGTCGAACTTCGCCGACGCGGTGATTCCGATCGCCTCAGGCGACGTTACCCCCTTCCTCGCCTACTCGATCAGCAACATCGCACCGCTGCAGTTCGTCCTGCTCGGCCTCGTCATCGTCGTCCTGATGCACCGCCGGCCGGATGGACTGCTTGGACACAGAAAAGAGACGGCCTCGGCCGTCGATCTCACGGACGGATCTCGTCCGACGATCGGACGAACCGATGGAGGAAACTCCGATGAGTGACTCGACTCCGGCAGAGGAAACGGACGTGACGGCCACGGGAACGGATCCGACGGATCTCTCCGAGGTCGAGGAGTCGTCCGTCGAGGCCGATGCAAAGGAGACTCCACCCGGCCTGCCGCTCCGTGTCGAGGGACTGGTGAAACGATTCGGCGGCATCACCGCGGTCGACGGTGCGACCTTCGCCGTCGAGGAGGGGAGCCTGACGGGGTTGATCGGTCCGAACGGAGCCGGCAAGTCGACCACGTTCAATTGCATCACCGGCGTCCACGAACCGACGAACGGCGAGATTTACTTCCAGGGCGAGGACATCACCGGGCTTTCGCCACACGAGGTCGCAGACCGAGGCCTCGTCAGAACCTTCCAGATCGCCCGGGAACTCGGACAGATGACCGTTCTGGAGAATCTGATGCTCGCGCCGAAGGATCAGGTCGGCGAGGCGGTCTGGCGGTCTGTCGTGCCGGTTGCTCGCAACGCCGTCGTCGAACAGGAGGGTGAACTCCGGGATCGAGCCTGGGAGACACTCGAGTTCTTCGAGATCGATCACCTCGCCGAGGAGTACGCCGGCAATCTCTCCGGCGGGCAGCGGAAGCTACTGGAGATGGCCCGCGCGTTGATGATCGATCCGGAGATGGTGCTTCTGGACGAACCGCTTGCGGGTGTCAACCCCACCCTCGAAGAGAAGCTACTGGATCGGATCCACGAACTGCGCGAGAAGGGCTACACGTTCCTCCTCGTCGAACACGACATGGACGTCATCATGGAACACTGCGAGCGCGTCATCGTCATGCACCAGGGGAAGGTACTCGCAGACGGGGCTCCGGCCGAGATTCGGGACAACGATCGGGTGATCGAGGCGTACCTCGGGGAGGACGTTTGACCGATGAGCGAGACAGGATCAGAGGCGGCAGCCCACGACGAACAGTCGACGGCAGGAACCGATCCGACGACCGACGGCGACAGCATCCTCTCGGTTCGTGACCTCGACGCCGGCTACGGCGACCTGCAGATCCTCTCCGGCGTCGACCTCGACGTCGACGACGGCGAGTACGTCACCATCGTCGGCCCGAACGGCGCCGGGAAATCGACCGTCATGAAGTCCGTCTTCGGGTTGACCACTCAGATGGGCGGAACGATCGAGTACAGGGGAACCGAAATCTCCGAGTTGCCACCCGAACAGATCATTCGGGAGGGAATCGGCTACGTCCCACAGACCGACAACGTCTTTGCGGGACTGTCGGTCGAGGAGAACCTCGAGATGGGGGCCTACATCCTCGATTCGGTCCCACAGGATCGAATCGAGGCCGTCTACGAGCGATTTCCGATCCTTCGGGAGCGAAAGGATCAGGCAGCGGGAAATCTCTCCGGCGGCCAGCGACAGATGGTTGCGATGGGACGGGCGTTGATGCTCGATCCCGGATTGTTGCTTCTCGATGAACCCTCGGCCGGATTGGCACCGGATCTCGTCGACGAGATGTTCGATCGGATCGACCGGATCAACGACGACGGAACGGCGATTCTGATGGTCGAACAGAACGCAAAGGAGGCACTCCGGCGGTGTGACCGGGGCTACGTCGTCGTCGACGGCGAAAACCGCTACACCGATACCGGAAGCCAGTTGCTCGCAGACGACACGGTTCGCCGGGAGTTCCTCGGCGGATGAGAGTCAGTTCTCGAAGTCGATCCGTCTGACGCTGAATAGCTGGGTCAAATGAAGGATCTATATACGGCTCAGAATGTAATTGTATCAATCGTGGTCAATTCGCCATCTTGGAAATCACGGACGTCGTATGCTGCACCCTCCGTATCGCCGTTTTCATCGAATTCGACTGTAGTAGAGGCTCCCTGATAGTTGATTTCTTCCCCGTTGAGTGCCATCTCGGCTGCCTCTGGGAGATCCGCCGGGCCAACTTCAGTCCCACCGGGATTTGCAACGTCACGAATGCTGTCACGAATTGCTGGTCCGGTAGTTTCACCGGCTGCTGCTGACGCCAACACAAGAACTGCCATTGCGTCGTAGGCATGGCTGTTGAACACCCCCGGCGATGCATCATATGCATCTTCGTATGCATCGGTGAAGAACTCCTGACCAGGACCGGCAGACCCGGGTGCTGTCCCGATGACCTCATTCATCGGATTATCGACTTCCCCTGGAAGACCGGGGTCGATGAGCCCATCTGGTACGATAATATCCACGTCATGATCGTCGGCGAAATCGGAGTAGAAATCACGGAAAATCTGGATTCCGGACTGCGGGAATCCAACGATCATCACGACATCCGGATTGTCATTAAGCGCCTCTGACCACTGGCTTGAGTAAGACGGCTGCTCCGGCTCGAAGGAGACGCGGTTTTCAACCTGTCCGTCACGATCTTCGAACGCCCCGACGAACAGATCCTCAAGCGACTGTCCATAGTCGTCATTGAGGAACAGCGTCCCAGCTGTTGAGGCATCGAATCGGTCGACAGCGAGGTCTGCCATCGCCGGACCCTGAAGCACGTCAGACGGTGCCGTTCGGAAAATGAACCCATCGTCATCTAGGTCGGTGACTTCTGGTGCTGTCGAGGAGGGTGACATCCCAACGATCGAGTTAGGGATGAACACCTGATCTGTCACCTGCAGGTTGACGTTCGACGCCGCTGGACCGACGACGGCTTGATAGCCCGCGTTGACGAGTGCGTTTGCGCCGGAGATCCCAGCCTGTGGATCGGTCTGGGTGTCCTCGACCTGTGTATCGACAGTCACCGAAACGTCGGCGTCGCTGATCTGATCGGCAGCGAGCAGGGCTCCATCACGGATAGTCTCGCCTAACGGACCAAGATCACCAGTCAAAGGCATCATTATACCAATCTGTGCCTCGAAAGCCTCGTCCATGTCGCCGCCATCCATGTCGCCGTTTCCGTCGTCTCCGTTGTCGTCTCCAGCACAACCGGCAAGACCGACGAGACCTGCAGCACCGAGTCCGCGAAGGACGTTTCTACGATCGATGTTTCGTTCCATGACAGACGACAGTATTACGCGATGATGTATAAAGATGACTCGCTGATCCCACAGTTGTGGATCTGACCTCGCTGTTTCAACGGCCTGTTACGGCGTCTCAGAAGCGTTCGTAGTCGGCTTTTGCCCCTGTATCGACGGCGGTGAACCGTTCGCCTAACGCCGACGCGACCGCAGCAACAGGCGAGACGGTGGTGTCGAAGGCGTCCTCACACACCCAGGCGTGTGCGACCGTCCAGTCCGGTTCGACGAGGAAGACGGCCCGCTTCGGCGGCCCGAAGTGACCCTCCCACTCCTCGTATCTGACGCCGTAGTGTTCTGCAGCACTCCCACCGTCGCCCAAAAGCGGCATCGGGAGGTCGTACTCGTCGGCGTAGGCTGCGGCAGCGTAGATGCTGTCCATCGAAACCCCCCAGACAGACAGACCATCGACGTCGTGCCATCCTGCGTCCCGTATCGCACACAACTCCGCCGTCGCCGTCGGCAGGAACGTCGACGGAAACAGCCAGAGCAACACGGTCTCGTCGGTACCGAGCGGTTCGAACAGCTTGTACATCTCCGGGGTTCCACGCTCGATTCCGGGAAGCAGGAAATCCGGGGCCGTCTGTCCCGCTTCGATCATACTCCGGTCTCGGCCGCCGTCGGCTTGTGTCTGCCGAAGACGACCGTATGCGTCTGTGTCTCACCCGAACGGTCGTCCTCAAGACCTATATACGATCCCGGCGAACTGTCGTGTATGTACGAGGCCGTAGTGGATGCGGCCGTAGGGCTGTTGAACACCTACGGCGTCGTCATTCTGCTCGTCGTCTTCGCCCTCGAAGGGGCTCTCGTCGGGAAACTCATCCCGACGCGGGCGCTTTTCGTCGCCGCCGTGTTGACGGTCGGCAGCGACGCCTTCGGCCTCGCCTCGGTTTTCGTCGCCGCCGTCCTCGGCGCGACGCTCGGCCAACTCGTGTTGTTCTGGCTCGTTCGATACGCCGATGCGGATCCGGAGAACCTTCCGGGTGAGAGCGCCGCAGACCGGATCGAGGGCTGGTTCGACCGGTGGGGGTTGCCTGCGGTCGCCATTTCGAATACGCTGCCCGTGGCTCGCGGTTCGCTCACCGTCCCCGCGGCCGTCTCCGACGAGGGTCCGATCCGGTTTTCGGCCTCCTCGCTCGTCGGTTCGTCGGTGTACGCCTTCGGACTCGTGTTGGTCGCGGCCGGGATCGACATCAGCCTCGGGCTGCTGTGAGCCGCTATTTCTCCGAAACCCCACCCACCACGATGCGGATACCGCCCTGCTCGACGACCGTCCCGTCCCTACTCGATTGCGTCTTCGAGTCGGTCGATGTAGGTCGGGTCGCCGATGAACGTCGGTGAACACTCGTGGATCTCCGCTGGTTCACCCTCCAGCAGCGATTTCGCTCCGTCCGAGGAGGCTCCACCGGCGGTTTCGACGATGTAGCCGATCGGAATGCCCTCGAACTGCTTGCGGAGCTTTCCGTCGGGCCGATCCGACAGTCCGGGGTAGCCGAAGAGCCCACCGTAGGTCAACACCTGATTCATGTCGCCGATCATCGCCCCGCTGTATCGAAGCTTCAACTCCTCGGCGACGGCATCGACGTACTCCCGGAACGCCTCGGACCACTTCGGACGCCGGCCCCCGAAGCCGTAGACGACGGGATCCGATGGCAGGTGCAGATCCGCCTCGAGCGTCCGTCTGGTGCCGTCTTCGAGCAGATACTCGGTGACCGTTCCGTCCTCGGGACCGCCCCGGGCGACGACCATCGTCGTGATCGGTCCGTAGAGCACGTAGCCCGAGGCGACGATTGATTCCCCGCCGGCCGGCAGCGGCTCGTCGTACACGCCGAAGATCGTTCCCATCGAGTTGTTCGAGCGGAGGTTCGACGACCCATCGAGCGGATCGAGACCGACGTGGTAGCCGCCGTCGTCGCGGATCGTTTCGGCGCGCTCCTCGGAGGCGTACCCGCCGACGCACTCGAGATCGAGCAGCCGTTCTTCGAGCAACTCATCGGCGTAGACGTCGGCATCGAGCTGTCGATCGCCGGTGGGGTTCTCCTCGGCGGCGTAGCCGCGTCTGCTCACGAGGCCGCTTTGGATCTCCGGTGCGGTCGACGCGATCGTTTCGACGACGACCTCGATCGGATCGTCGGTCATCTACTCGGCCGCAGCCAGCGCCTCGTCGACGCTGGCCTCCTCGAAGATGATCGCCTCCAGTGCGTCGAGGATCGCCGTCGGATTCTCCCGCTGCCAGACGTTGCGACCCACGGCGAGGCCCTTTCCGCCGGCGTCGATCGTCTCCTTGACCGACTCGAGAAACGCCCGATCCGTCGTCTTCGAACCGCCGGACATCACGACCTTCGTCGGCCCGGCCATCCGAACCGCATCCTGCATCGCCGCTCTGCTTCCCGGATGTTTCACCTTCGCTACGTCGGCACCGAGTTCGAGGGCGAGCCGTGCGGCGTAGGCGATCACGTCCGATTTGGTGTCGTTTTTCAGCCCCTGTCCCCGCGGGTACGACCACATCACGACCGGGAGATCGTACTCACGGGCCTGCTGTTGTGCCGCTCGGAACTCCTCTGCCATCTCAACCTCGTGGTTCGAGCCACCGTAGAGGGTGAATCCGACGGACGAGGCTCCCAACTCGGCGGCGTAATCGACGGTGCAGTTGACGGCCGAATCCGGCTCGCCCATCCAGAGGTTCGACGTGCCGTTGAGCTTCAAAAGCAGGTTCACGTCGTCGGCGTACGACGGGTAGAACGCCTCGGCGACCCCTTTCTGGACGGCAACCGACGTCACCGCCGGGTGTGTCGCCGTCTCGAAGATTCGTTCCGGATTCGCACTCTCCGGAACGTCCCGGAAGTCGACCGGTCCGTGTTCGAGGCCGTGATCGTACGCGAGAATCAACACCTTTCCGTTCCGACAAAGCGGCGTGTCGTCGATCGGTATCATAGTTAGTGCTCAGAGAGAAACCCAAAGAAGATTCTGGTCACCGGCGAGTGCCTCCCTCGCTGGCGGAATCGTTGCGGTGTCGAACCGAACACTCCGGGCTGTCCCGAATGCAATTCACCGCGAGACCTGCGAACGCGGTATCGAATCCGGGACCGCTGCTATCGGCTTGTTTCGCCCCCGACACCCAGCTCCTCGCGCATCCACTCGAACTGCGCTTCGACGCACCCTCGCCCCTCGTCGGTCAGGACACAGCGGTCGTGGAGACCGTCTGCGCGCCGCTGGAGATAGCCTGCGGATTCCAGCTTCGAGACCGCACCGTGGAACCGCTTCGGTTGCAGCCGTCTGCCGTATCTCGACTCGAGGTCAGATTTCAGCGACTGGACCCGATAGTCCTCGTCGTACAGCAGAATACAGATGTCGCGTCTGAGACCGCTCGTGAGCCACTCCATGCGCGTTTCTGGACGACGACGACGAAAAGCACCGCGGTCGCGCCCTCGGCTGCGCCGACGCGGTCAATCGTCACTCCTCGGCGTAGGGATTTTCGCGTTTCTCCGGCGGATGCTGGACGCGCAGGAACGGATGCTCGGTCGTGTACTCCATGAGTGACGTCGTTCCGACGAACCCACAGGGGGACTTTTTGAGCGTCACGTACTGCAGCCCCGCGTCGGTGACGGTCAATTCGAGTACCTGTTCGGCCGCGTTGGTGTAAAAACCGCTCACTGTCTCTTCGGTAACGGTCGGATTGTGGATGTGGACGAGGAGATCCTTCGGACGGAGCCAGTGTGACTCCTGTGTGTATCGAACCTCCCGTGCGTTTTCGATCCCGAGTGTGTTCACCATCGCGTCGGCGTTGATCAGCGAAAGACGGGGCCCCTCGCCGGCGCGCTCTCCGATCGCCTCCAGCACAGATCGGACACCCCGTGCCGACTCCCGTGAGCCGAAGACGTTCTGTTTCGTCTCGTCCCACGCGCCGATCAGATCGATTACAAACAGCCGATTCGATTCGAGCAGGTCGTCCAGACCGTAGTCGTGGCCGTCGAGCATCGTCCGGACGCTGCTCGGGCGCATTCGGATCGTCGGGACGAGGATAATGCTGAAATCGCGGTCCAGGGCGGTGTGCATCATCGCTCCGAACAGCGCGGTCATATTCGCGTGGCCGTCGTGTTTGAGCAACACGCCGGTCCCGGTCGCAAGGCCGCCGCCACACAGCGAATCGAGTCCGTCGATCCCGATCGAAGTGTGTTTGTGTGTCTTCAGTTCGGGGGGTTGTGAGCGACGAAACGGGGCACACCGAACCCCGTCGTCCGTCAGTTCGACCTCGACGGTCCGCGTGTCGTGGTCGACACCCCGCATCTTCGTCACCTCGAGAAACCGGTGTGGGTCGTCGTTGACCCGTCTGTGTTCGAGTTCGATCACGCCGTGTGTGGTGAACTCGAGGAGGTCGTCGTCGCCCGCCTCTGCGGTGAACATCGTCGTGGCTCCGAGGTCGTCGGTGAAGAACCGAACCAGATCGAGCAGTTCACGCCGGAACAGTTCCCGTTCGTTCGCGAGAACGCGGAGCGCCGAGACGCTGTCCAGAACGAGCCGATCACACTCCTTTGCGCGCTGAAAGTGTCGAAGCAGGTTCGTATTCGAGAAATCGATATCCTGATCGTCGATCTGACTTCCGCCTTCGAGGGTGCGAAGTCGGAGCGTCCTGTCTCCGACCGCCGTCTCCTCCGAGGCGGCATGAAGGGTCGTGATCGCGAGTTCGGGATGCTCGAGATCGAAGTCGTACCCCTCGAGTGACTCGATCAACTCCGCCCGTGTCTGCTCCGTGCTGACGAACAGACACCGTTCGCCCTGCTCCAATCCTGCCTGCAGAAACTGCATCGCGAGTGTCGTCTTGCCGACACCTGGCCCGCCGGTGAGAAGCGTCGCCCGCTGTCGTGGAAGCCCACCGCGCAGCATCCGATCGAGTACCGAATCACCCGTACTCGCTTGCTCCTGCGTTGAATCGTCCATCTTTCAGAAGTCAGTTCTGTGACGGCAATAACGGTTGTGGTGGTATCGAGTTCCCACTTCGATACCGGGATCGATAGGTTGGCATACGGCAGGCTCGTACCCTTCGGCATGTCGACGGTGGAGGAAAACGATATCGTGGCTCGCTACCGCGAGACGGCCGAGGAACGGCTGCTCGAATACGAACACGACGGGCAAACGGCAGCCGTCGCACAGAACGTCGAGGGCTACGCGATGTTGAAGGTGCGGCCGACCGCAGACGGCGACGAACTGGAGCGGTACTACGGCTTCGATATGGCACTCGATCACGCCGCGGAACTGCTCGGCGTCCGGCCGAACGAGCTACCGGTGCCGGCGGACGCCGAGGACATGGGGATGTGATCGAGGCGGTCGATCGCCTCACAGCCACGGCAGTTCGATACCGATTCGCCGCCCGTTCAGCACCTCGAATCGCTCGTCGCGTCGCTCCTCCAGCCAGTACAGCATTCGCTCTGCCCACTCCAGCTTTCGTGCCTTGATCTCTCCGACCGTCGGATCGTCCAGATCCCAGCCGGGGAACGTCAGCCGATCGGCACCCGCGGCGTCTGCCAGAAACGCCGCCCGGTCGCCGTCGGTGAACCCGCCCGGATTCTCGACGTGACCGACGGGTTCGGCCTGCGTCGTCGGCAGCACCGACCCGACGTCGAGTTCGGGGACCTGTTTGCGAACCGCGGCCTCGTTGTCGCCGTGGGCGTGGACCGCAACCGTCGTTCCGGATTCGGACAACTGCCGGGCCGTGACGGGGCTGCTGTCGAGGTCGGTCACCAGACAGTCGACCTCGACGCCGACCGCCTGCAACACGTCGGCAGCAGCGGATGCGGCGACGACCGTATCTGCATTCCGCGCCCCCTCGATTTCGGCCGACAGCGACGGGGCCGCACCACAGACGGCGACCGTTCCGGAGCAGTCGAGATCGGAGACGGAACGCGGCGATCCGTCGGCTTCCTCGACCAGCGAGTCGAGCACGTCACGAACCGCCTCGTCGTCGCCTCTGTCGTAACCGAAGTCTTCGAGCACGGCCTCGTATGCGGGTTCCCAGTCGGAGAAATCCATATCTGTCGGATACAGTGACCGTCGAAAGATAGGCGTGGCTATTCGGCACGACACCGATCACGGATCGGTCGGCAGAAAGCGGTGGCTAACCGGTGTAAAGACTGGGTCCGGTGCGCACCAAGTACCCCTACCCGGATGCACACACCGGACTTCCACTCGGTGTTTCTGCTGCATTCGGTATAAGTTTTCTTGTCCATTCGGGGCTCGTTTCACCTCGAGATACGCCGAATCCGGCGTTCAGAGTTTCTCACAGACCGATTCCACCGCGATCCGAACCGCTTCCGGACCACCTGCCACCGCGTCTCGAAGCGAGTGAAACGCCGAGGCAGTTCCGACGACGAGCAGCGTCTCGCCTTCGAAGACCCGGACCGCCTCGAGTTTGCCCCGTCTCGCGAGGTAGCTCTCGGCTCGTTCGGGGAGGTCGAATTCGATCGTGTGAGTGACCACAGACGACGCTTCTTCGGAGCTACCGGTAACCCGACTGAGGTGTCTCGTGAACTCCCGATCGCTCGTGACGTCGAGTTCCTCGACACCCAACTCCTCGGCCGTGAGCCGCTCACGACTGAATTCGCCTCCGACGAGGGCGGCGTCCCGCGTCTCCTCGACGTCGTGGGTTCGGATCACGTGCGCGCCGCGCTCGACGGCCATCGACGTCGCCGCGAGCGACACCGGAAGCGCGTCTTCCGTCTCCCGTCCGGCGATCGACCGGAGGAAGTTCTTCCGGTTGATCGACACGAGAAGCGGGCGGCCGTACCCCCGAAACTCCCGCAATCGATGGAACGTCTCCCGGTCGTCCTCGACCGTCTTTTCCTCCGACCAGCCGCCGAAGGCCGGATCGAGGATCGTCTTCTCGGTGAAGCCGTTCATCGACAGCGCGTCGTAGATGTCCTCGACATCCTCGATCGCCCCCGGCCGGGTCAGATCCGGCGGCGAGGCCATCTTTCCGACGGCGACGTCGTACTCGGAGCAGACCTCCGGCATCTTCGGATCGGCGAAGCCACAGATGTCGTTGACCATGTCGTAGCCGGCGTCGAGTGCCGCCTCGGCGACTTCGTGATACCGAGTTTCGATCGACCACACCGCATCTCCCGACGTCGAGTGCATCGTCTCGACTGCGGTGTCGAGTCGATCCAGTTCCTCCTCGGCGGAGAGCACCTCGAAGCGCTTGTTCGCCGACTCCAGGCCGACGTCGACGATGTCTGCTCCCTCTCCGATCAGTTCCTCGTCGACGTACGCCGCCGCCTCGCCGGCGTCGTCGAACACACTCGGTTTGTACGGCGATTCCTGTGAGACGTTCAACACACCCATGATCCGTGGCGGGTGGTCGTCTCCGATCTTCAGTCCGGCTGCATCGACCGTTCGCATACCCGATGGAGGGACGACAGCGGGTAAAACACCCCGGTATCGGAAGCATCGACGCCGCCGTCGGCGGCTCCGGGGCGACGAACGCCCTTATAAGTCATCGGGACCGACGTTCGGGTATGAGCAAGGTATCGATCGGCCTTCGCGGATGGCGGTTCGACGAGGAGGACGTCTTCGAATCCGACGGATCGCTGCGGCCACTCGAAGAGATTCCGAAGGACCAGCGGAAACGGCTGATCCGCCTCCACGGAATCATCGGCGAACCGTGTCACGGCTGCTGGCTGATCGAGATGGATCGCGCCGAGTGTCCCGCCGCCCGGATCGTCTACGGCGAACCCGGATCCGAGGTCCTCCTCTGTCCGGACCACGAGCCGGATTTCCTCTACTGGTTCCGCGAGGACGGCGGGAGTGACCTCGTGGGCGAGGAGGACTTCGACGAGGCGTTTCACCGGTGGTTCGACTCGGGCAACCGGGCACCCGAGGGCTACGGATCGGTGACACACGTCGACACCGATCCCGGAGCGGTGCCACACCCCTCGCCCGATCCGGCGGAGGCCGGCGACGCCGAGGCGGCGCTTTCGGAACTCGAAGACGAGGAAATCGACGCACTAGAGACGGATTACTCCGATCTGCGCAAATGAACGTCGCGGTCGCCATCGTCGACGCAGAAACGCCGGGTAACGTCGGGTCGATCGCCCGTTCGATGAAAAACTTCGGCGTCGAGGACCTGTATCTCGTCGATCCACCGGAACTCGATCCCGACGGCGAGGCCTACGGCTTCGCCGGACAGGCCCGGGAGGACATCCTGCCGAACGCCGAGGCGGTCTCGTTTTCGTTTCTCGTCGAGAACTTCTACACCGTCGGCTGTACGGCGACGACGAATCAGGATGGGCGCAACCACGTCCGGTACCCGTTCCTCGAACCGGCCGAGCTGGCGGCGGAGCTACGGGACGTCGACACCGACGTTTGCGTCGTCTTCGGACGCGAGCGCGTTGGACTCCACAACGACGAACTCGCACGGCTCGATCGCATCTGCTCGATTCCCGCGGCGTCGGAGTATCCCGTCTTGAACCTCGCACAGGCGGCGACGATCGTCCTGTACGAACTCCGATCGCTGACCGTCTCGGAGACGCAACACCCCGAACAGCCACACGAACGCGCGGCAGAGCGGGAGATCGAGGGCGTCTACGAGGAGTTCGACGCGTTCCTCGAGGCGATCAACCATCCGGTCGAAAAGCGAGCCAAAACTGGCCGGATGTTCCGTCGACTCCTCGGCCGTGCACACCCGACCGGCAGAGAGGCCCGAACGCTGCGGGGGCTGTTGCGACGCGGGAAGCAGCGCGCACGACTGACTGAAGAGTCGAGAGAGTCCGAGAGGGGATCGACGGACGATCAGTAAACCTCGGCCAGGTAGCCCCGGACTGCCGCAACGAGATCTGGGCGATACGTCCAGAAGCCGTGGTACCGCCCGATCGCCCGCTCCTCACACAGCAACACACCACAGGCGCTCGGACCGTCGTAGGAGACGAACCACGAGTCGGCGATTTCGGCCGTGTTGACGCCGTGGACGGTGACGCCTTCGAGTTCGAGGTCGGCGTCGGGGACGCCGTAGACGTGCGTTTCGACGCCGTCGGCTGCGAGCCCCTCGTACACCCGCTGTGTCCGGCTGTCGTTTGCGATCACGGAGAGCCGCTGAAATCCGGCGTCGATGCGGCCGCTTCGGTGCCGCCAGGCGAGTAACTCGAAGGTTCGACTCGCACGGAGCATCACGTCCCTGCCGGCGCCGTCGGCCTGTACGAGCAGGTCGTCCTTCGCGACGTTGGCCCCGAAAACCGATCCGTCGGCGGCCGAAAGCAGCGGTGACGTCGACCCCGGGGCCGTCTCCTCGTCGGGTGCCGTTGCGGAGAGCAACCGATCGAGACCGTCGGCGGCGACGAACTCGTGGCCGCGGTGCAGGACGACGAACGACTCCGGAAGCTCGGATGCCTGTATCGATTCGACATCGATGCTGAGTCCGCGGAATCGACCTCTGAGCGTCTCGACTGCGCCGTCTTTGGCGTTACAGATCGTGAGGCGCAGCCGGTCCCGGCCGACGCGCTCGATGAGTTCGTGTAACGACCGCGGCGTCGGAATTCCGGTTTCGGGGACCGCCTGCTCGGATTTGGCCTCGGCCGACGGATCGACCGGCTCCGGGCTGAATTCGATCCACTCGGATTCGTCGGCATACAGCAGCCGAAACTCCGTCCGTCCGCCGGAATCGCTCTCACGGAACTCGATCCGGCCGTCGAATGCCGAGGCGAGCGTTCCGAGCGTGCCTTCGTCGATGCTGTCTGAGTGGATCGTCCCGAGAAAGATGCCGTCGAACCGTTCGGTCCGACTCGACACGGCGTGGAGGAACTGAAACAGCCGTTCCGGTTCGGTGTACGCCGCAAGCGTCGAGACGGAGTCGAGGCCGATTCGCACCCGTCGATCCATCTCCTGAAACGACACGAGCAGTTCGGTGATCGCGTTTCCGACGCCGGTGAGGTCGGCCGGTGAGGCGACCTGCGTGACCGGAACGTCGCCGAAATCCGAGCCGCCGCCGCTGCAGTCGATGACTCCGACCGGGCACTCGACGGACTCGAGTGCCGCCCGGAACAGCTCGTTCGTTCCTTCCGTCGTGACGAGTATCACCGCCTCCTCGGCTTCGGCATCGGAGAGAAACTCCGAGAGAAACGTCCGCTTGCCGACCATCGGCGGTCCAACACAGAGCAGCGAAACGCCGGGCTGCAGCTCCGAAACCGGCAGCAGATTCGCTGTGTCGTACATTATCGGTGTAAACCTACTGCGATATACAAACTTGTCGGTGTATCGGTAGGCGTCGTCTCAGCTCCGCTTTCCGATCTCCTCGCGCAACAGATCGGAGACGATTTCGCCGTCGGCCTTCCCGCGAAGCTCGGCCATACACTCACCCATCAGCCCGGAGAAGGCCCCCATTCCCTGCTCCGTGACCTGTGTTTCGTTCCGTTCGACCACCGCCGTGACGACCTCCCGGACCGCCTCCTCGTCGACCCCCGCGAGTCCGGCGGCCTCGACTGCCTCCTCGGGTGACAGATTCGGATCCTCGGCCAGTTCCGTCAACACCGGATCGATTCCCTCCCGGGCGAGGTCACCGTCAGAGACGAGCGCGAGGACGCCGAGCAGCGCCTCGTCGTCGAGGGCCTCGACGGGAACGTCGTGTCGTCGGAGTTCGGTGAGCGTCGATTCGAGCGTGTCGGCGGCGAGCGTCGGATCGACGCCACGGTCGACGGCCGCCTCGAAAACCGGCATGTGGTGACCGTAGGCCACCTGCTCGGCGAGCGCCTCGCCGAGGCCGAGTTCCGACTGGTATCGGGTCACCTTCTCGGTGAGGAGTTCGGGTCGATCGACCTCCGTCGGATCGGGATCGACCGGCGGCACGTCGGTCTCGGGGTACATCCGCGCCGCGCCGGGCAGCGGCCTGAGATACTCGGAGGTTCCGTCCTCGTTCGCACCGCGTGTCTCCTCCGGGACCCCGTCGATCGCCGTCGCTGCTCGCTCCGCGACGGCCTCGATCGCCAGCCGTGCGACCTCGTCGTCGGCGGCGACGAGTGCAACGGCGTCGTCGCCGGTCGTCTCGGCTCCGTCGGCTCTCGCCGCGCGCGCTCCGACGGCCTCCCGCAACCGCTCGACCTCCTCGTCCGTGACCCCGTAGGCCGGCAGTTCGTCCGTATGGAAGATCCCGCCGGCGCCGTTCCGTTTCGCGTGATCGGCAAACTCCGTTCCGAGCCGGCGATCGGGCTGAATCTCCCGGCCGACGAGACCGTCGAACCCCTCCAGTCGAACGGCCATCACCGTCTCTGCGGCGGCGATGACGCCGCTTTCCGTCTCCTCGAACACCGACGTGACCTCCTCGGCCTCGCCGACCGCGGCGTCCCGATCGCGCAACTCGGATGCGATGTCGAGGAGTTCGACCTGTCTCGCCACCTCGCCGCGGACCAGCTCGTCGATATCCTCGAGCGACTGTACGCCTTTCATCTCGACGCGGGCACCCTCCTCGATCGAGACGTTCACGTCCTGACGGATCGTCCCCAGGCCTCGTTTCACCTTCCCCGTCGACCGCAGCAGCATCCCGATCCGTTCGGCGGCTTCCTTGGCCTGCTTCGGGGAGGTGATATCCGGCTTCGTTCCGATCTCGACGAGCGGGATGCCGAGCCGATCCAGTCCGTAGACCACGCCGTCTTCGGTCTCCTCGATCCGCGCCGCCGACTCCTCCTCGAGGAGCAGATCGGCGATCCCGACGCTGCCGTCGCCGGTCTCGATCACCCCGTCGGTTGCGACGAGCGCAGAGCGCTGGAAGCCGGTCGTATTCGAGCCGTCGACGACGATCTTCCGCATCACGTGTGCCTGATCGACGGGATCCATCTCGAGTAGCGCCGCGATCTCGAGTGTCGTCTCCAGAGCTTCTGCGTCCATCCGTCGCGGCGGTTCGTCGTCTTCCTCGACCAGACAGGTCGAATCGAACGCGAGATAGGTGAACTCCCGGTCGACGCGGGACTCCTCTAGGGCTGCCTCGTCGATCTCGCCCAGCTCGGACTTCGTCGGATGGAGGTGTCGGGTGAAGGAGCGGACGGACTCCTCGGGATCTCTGCGGTCCGTCGGACACTCACAGAACAGCTTCGTTGCCGTGTCGAGTTGCTGGTGGATCTCGAGTCCGGCGACGAGGCCGAGGGCCTCGTAATCGTACTCGGGGTCGGCGTCGGTCATTACCCGTCGCTGGGGTGCCGACGGTCATAAAAGGCTCCCTCGGCGGACGCGGCGATCAGATCCAGCCGCGTCGCCGAAAAAAGGCCACCTCGCGGTACATCTGACAGCCGACGCAGTAATCGAACACCGAGGAGGCGATGGCGAGGACGACGACCGCCGCGGCGACGACGTACCCGGCGGTCGTCACGAAGGGCACGACGGTGCCGGCGACGAGCAGCAGACTCGCCACGGTGGTAAACAGTGCGCCGAGGAGCTTTGCAAACCGGTGTGGGGCGGCCGATTCCCGCTCGGTCGGCGGATCGAGCAGACGGGACACCACGTGACGCCACAGAAGTGCGTAGGGATCGAGTCGCCACCTGGAGACGACCGCGACGACGAGCAGCCCGGTCATCACGAAGACGACGATCGGCTCCCGAAGCGCGATCCCGAGGGCCAATCCGGCGGCGGTGATCCCCTGACCGAGTCGCGGGGCTCTGGGATCGACGAGCGTTCGACCGCCCGATCCGTTCCCGCCGTCGCTTCCGGCCGCCTCATTCACTGTCGACATTCGGTTGTTGTATCGTGTTTCCGAGGAGATATAAACAGATCGACGCAACTCGGGTTCGAACGGATCGGCGGTCCCGGGTCCCTTTTGTCTCCGCCGACGGAGTGGCCGTCATGACCGAATCCGACGGCGAATCCGAGGACAGGATCACCGACATAGACGCCGTTCTCGACGATCTCGAGGAACTGGAGCGTCTCGTCGACGGCACGGACGAACGACGGAAGGTCAGAGAGACGATGCGAACCGCCCGAAACGTCGATCAAGGGGTCATCGGCAGATTTCGGAGCGGATTCGGGCTCAGAGACGCCGGCGAGGCGACGATCGGTGGATTCGTCCTTGGAATGCCGCTGATCGTCGAGGAGGGCACACTCGAAATCGGCGCGTACATCGCCGCCCGCCCGCCGTTTCTGATCGTAACGGCTGCCATCGGTTTCCTCTTCGTCCTCGGAATCCTCCGTGCCGCCCGGTTTCAGGCTGTCGAGGAGTACCACGTTCTCGGCGTCCCGGTTCGACTGTTCGGGATTCTGACGGTCGCATCACTGCTTGCGACGGTTCTGATGACGATGTGGGGGCGCGTCGACTGGAGTGACCCCCTCGTGGCTGGCGGACAAACGCTGATCGTCGCCGTCGTGGCAGCCGTCGGGGCCTCCATCGGCGACGTGCTTCCGGAGTAGCCCTGCCGGTTACGACCCGTCGTCGCCCAGAACGACCCGTTCGGTCATCGCCCGCGGGTCGAGCACCTCGTCGGCCTCCGCCTCCGTGAGATACCCCTCCGAAATCGCGACCTCCCGGACGCTTTTGTTCTCTTCGAGGGCCTGTTTTGCGACCTTCGAGGCCGCGTCGTAGCCGATTGCGGGGTTGAGCGCCGTGGCGAGAGCCATCGACTGCTCGACGCGCTCTGCACAGAACTCGGCGTTTGCTTCGAGCTTTCCGACGAACCGTTCGCCGAAGACCTCTGCGGCATTCGTGATCAGCGCCGCCGACTGGAGGAAGTTGTGTGCGAGCACCGGCTTGTACAGGTTGAGATCGATCTCGCCGCGGGCCGCGCCGGCGGAGACGGCGGCGTCGTTGCCGACGACCTGCTTGTGGACCTGATTGACCGACTCGGCGACGACCGGATTGACCTTCCCCGGCATGATCGAGGAGCCGGGCTGGTTTTCCGGCTGTTCGATCTCCCCGAGGCCGTTACGCGGGCCGGAGGCGAGCAGCCGGAGGTCGTTTGCGATCTTGTTCATCGATCCCGCGACGACGCGCAACGCGCCGTGGGCCTCGCTCATCGCGTCGTGAGCCGCCTGTGCCTCGAAGTGGTTGTCGGCCTCGCGGAACGGCAGCCCCGTCTCCTCGGCGATGTAGCCTGCGGCCAACTCGGGAAACTCCGGGTGGGTGTTCAGCCCGGTCCCCGTTGCCGTTCCGCCCAGGGCGAGTTCCGAGAGGTGCTCTCGGGTCATCTCGATCCGGCTGATTCCCTTCTCGATCTGCGTCCGGTAGCCGCCGAACTCTTGGCCGAGTCGGACCGGGGTCGCATCCTGCAGATGCGTTCGGCCGGTTTTGACGACCCCGTCGAACGCCTCGGCCTTCGCGTCGAGCTCCTCGGCGAGCGTCTCCAGTGCCGGGATCACGTCCCGCTCGACGGCCTCCAGTGCGGCGACGTGTATCGCCGTCGGGATCACGTCGTTGCTCGATTGGCCGTAGTTGACGTGGTCGTTCGGGTGGATCTCCCGATCGCCGATCTCGCCACCTGCGATCTCGGCGGCGCGGTTTGCGATGACCTCGTTTGCGTTCATATTCGAGGAGGTGCCGGAGCCGGTCTGGAAGACGTCGACGGGGAACTGATCGTCGTGTTCGCCGTCGATGACTTCGTCTGCCGCCCCGACGATGGCCTCCGCGGTTTCCGTGTCGATCGCCCCAAGATCCTCGTTCGCCCGGGCGGCGGATTTCTTGACGATCCCGAGAGCCCTGACGAACCGGCGGCCGAAGGTGATTCCCGAGATCGGGAAGTTCTCGACTGCCCGCTGGGTCTGTGCCCCCCAGTAGGCGTCGGCCGGCACCGCCATCTCTCCGAGGCTGTCCCGTTCGATCCGGACGTCCCGGTCGTCGTCTGTCATACTCTCACCGGGGGTCGGTTCGATTAAAAACCCGCCGATACCTACCCCTCGGGAACGGCTACCTCTCCGGCGTCCGGGTCGTCAACTCGAGGGCGTGGATCGACGTCGTCATCGCATCCCCGAGGGCGTCGTACACCATCTCGTGTTGCTCGACGAGAGATTTGCCGTCGAAGGCCGCTGCGACGACCGTCGCCGCCAGATGGTCGTCGTCGTGTTCTCCGCGGGCGCGTCTGACCGTGGCCTCTGCGCCCTCGATCTCCGCCTCGATTCTCGCCTCGACGTCCTTCGGTTGCATACCCGAGTATGACGCGGCCAGTCTCAAAAGGACGCCGGTGGCCCGTCAGGTCCACTCGTCGAGTCCGGTCTGGACGAGACACTCCTCGAACCGGTCGAAGTAACCCGACACCTCCTCGGCCGGAATCTCCCACTCCCCCGTGACGTACTCGATTGCCGCCTCGATGTCGGGATCGATCCGGAGGTCGTAGTCGAGATCCGCCGTCTCCGTGACGGCCGGATCGAGAAACAGCTTCCTGATCCGGTCTGCGCCGTCGATGTGCTCGTCGCGTGCCTCGAGTGCCCCCCACAGATCGCCGTGTTCGCGGATCAGCTTCACCGCCGTCTTCGGACCGACCCCGTCGATCCCCTCGTTGAAGTCCGTCCCCATCAAAATCGCCGCGTCGACGAGGCCCTCCCACGAGAGGTCGTGTCGTTCCAGCGTCGCCGCGAAGTCCATCACCTCGGGATCACCGGAGCCGGTGAGTCCGCGGACGGTCTGTGGTGCGCCCAGGAGGAGGGCGTCGTAGTCTTCCGTTCCGACGTAGTCGGCCCCGCCGTTGCGGGCCATGTGTGCCGCCTGTGCTTCGCCCTCTGCAGGTGCCTCGACGACCGGAACGTCGAGTCGATCCAGCAACTCGCGGGTGGTCTCCTGGATCGTCGGCGTGAGCCGCTGGGTCCGGGATTCGAGGCGTGCGATCTCGACCCGATCGCCGCGTTCTTTCGCCCCTTCGAGCTGTTCCTCGTAGGATTCCCGCTGTTCGCGGCGCCTTTCGACCTCGTCGTCCTTCAGATCGGTCACCGCACCGTCGAAGACAAAGATCGGCGTGATGTCGTTTTCCAGAAGCGTCGAGAGTCCCTGCAGCGTACCGATCAGGTTCGCCACCTCCTCGCCGTCGGTCGTGGTGTAGACGTCCGTCGCAGTGAACTTCACCGTCGTCGTGAGATACCGGTACAGCCAGTTGTGTGCGTCGATCGCAACGACAGCACCGGAAAGCTCCGCCACCGGAACCTCCTCGATCGCTGCCAGTTGCCGAAGATCGGCGTTTCCCATTACCGCCGCTACTCGCGCCGATTGCTTGAATCTCCCGACGGAGACGCCGAGCGTATCGGGCCATGGCGCGACATTTATATAATTTCACCCAAACGTCTTCGGTAGATGGGGATGAACCGGACGCAGTTGATCGACCGTGCTGCCGTGACGACGCTTCTCGCCGGCGGCCTCTTCGGCCTCCTCGCCTTCCGGGCTGCCGTCGGCTGGCACCTGACCGATCCGTACCTACAGAATACGATCGTGACGGCGTTTCCACCGACGGCGTGGGTAACGGTCGTGCCCGTCGGCGTGCTCGTCGGACTCGTCGTTGCCCTCTCGTTGTACCGCGCAAGCGGCGTTCCACTTCCCGGTGGACAGGGCCGGTAGTCCGCGAGGTCACGGATCGGAAACAACTGGTGGCGGTTCGGCCGCCGCCAGTTTCTCACTCACGAACGACCGCTCCGACTCGGAGAGTTCCCGCTCGCCGTCGAGAAAGCGTCTAAATCCGGCCCCGTACCGCTTTTTGCGATCCTCGGGGCGATCACAGACGAGTTCTGCGATTCCCGTCGTCTCGCCGTTCCACCCGAAGCCGGCCTTGTGAACGGCCTCGTAGGCGAAGGGGTTGTTGACCGCGATCCGAATCCGATCGTAGCCGCATTCGAGCCCCCGATCACTCATAAATCGGAGCAGTCTGGGACCGATCCCTTCGCCGCGTCGATCGCTTCGAACGGTCACGTACCGGAGCCACAGGGTCGCGGGATCGGTTCGATCCTCGTTGAACGCGACGGCTCCGAGGACGCCGTCCTCAAACTCGGTTTCCTCGCGGTCGGCCGTCTCCGTCCCGCTCGTCTCACGGACGACGGCCTTTCCCGTGGCCGTCATGACGAACTTCCCGGCGTAGGCGAACTGCCGGTAATCGAGCCGGAGCGTCGGTCCGTCCGGCGGCCACCCGAGTACACGGAACTCCATACGGGAACGTGAACCCAAACGGCATTACCTCCAGCGGTCGAGGGTCGGAGCATGGATACCGATGCCGACACCGCCACCGCAGTTCGACGCCGGTGGGACGTTCGGGCCTTCGATCTGTTCGCGCCGCTGTACGATCTTGCGATGCCGCCGACGGACACGACGACGGTTCGAAAGGGGCTGGCCTGTGCCGACCGGGAGGTAGAACGACTCGTCGAGGTCGGCGGCGGTTCCGGTCGTGTCGCACGGGAGGTCGACGCCACCGTCGTCGATCCGGCCGATGGAATGCTGCGACGGGCGCGGGCGAAGGGCCTCGAAACCGTCCGCGGTGTGGCCGATTCGCTGCCGCTTTCCGACGAGAGCGTCGACGCCGTGTTGATCGCCGACGCATTGCACCACTTCCCCGACCGAACGGCGGCGCTTTCGGAGGCAGCACGGGTCCTCGCCCCCGGTGGCGTGGTCGTCGTCATGGAGTTCGACCGGGGGACGCGCCGCGGCGAGTTGCTTGCCGCCGCGGAGACGGTTTTCGGATTCGATTCGGCGTTCTACACCGCCGCAGAACTGGAATCGGCGATCGGTGCGGCGGGTCTCGACCCGAGGCCGATCGAGTACGGATTTTCGATGGCCATCGCCGGTGTCAAGACCCGCCGAGGGCACACCTGACCGTCGGAACAGATCCACAAACACTTGAAGCGGGGTGCCGAATCGAACGGTGATGACAGAGCAGTCGTTTCTCGCCCGCCGACTCGATTCCGGCACGTGGCCGATCGCCGTCGGCGATTTCGTGGTGTTGTTCGCCTTCCTGCTCGTCGGTGTGCTGCGACACTGGACGTTCGCACAACTGCAGGCAAACCCCGGGATCTATCTCAACGCCGCGGCGCCGTTTTTCGTCGGCTGGCTGCTCGTGGCACCGCTCGTCGGCGCGTACTCCCCCGGCGCACGGTCGGCTCCCAACTCCTCGATTCCGCTTGCGATCCGATCGTGGATCCCCGCCGCGATCGTCGGCCTGCTGATCCGAGCAACCCCTGTCGTCGACGGCGGATTCGACCCCGTCTTCGCGGCGATCATGATCGTCGGCGGCGCGGTCTCGCTTTCGGTCTGGCGACTCCTCTACTTCAAACTGCGGTAGGGCGTCACCGGCCGGTTCGTCTGTGTGTTTTCGGCTGCGCTTCCACCGCGACACCCTCGGGTCCGTCACGCGCCAACCCGTCTTTCGTGGCTCCATAACTTATGAAAAACCTGTTCAATTAATATCTGGTGGCAACACAGTACAAACAGATTGATTCTCGATACTATATTCGGCAAATATGCAAAACACTTATATTACAAACTGATATAGTTAGAAGTAGAAATGGTTGGTTACTACGATGTTGTTCTTGGCTTGATTCCGTTGTCCCTCGTCGGATTGACCGCGGCATTCGTCCTCGCAGGGATTTCATCGGCCGTTGCGGTTCCGTTCGCCTCGCTTGCCGCCGTCGGGCTGATGGGACACGCGATGTTCGTGCGTGGCCCGACCGAGGAGTCGGCCGTCGCCGGCTACGGTGCCCCCGACGGTGCCGCCCCACACTCCGCCGACTGAACGCTTCGCCCACTGCACCCGGCCTCGTTCGCTTTTGTACTCTTCGTCTCCGATCGAGCGTCCGCGCTGTTCAAGGGCCACCCGGCCGAACGACGGCGTATGACCGATGTTCTGTTCCTTCGGAGCGACGAACTGTCCGGACTCGCATCGCCCGCCGACTACGTCGAGAGTGTCGAGGACGGCTACAGGAGCTACGGCACGGACGGCAGTGCGGCGCCACGAAGCAAGCTCACGAACGCCGATCCGCCGGGAATGTGTACGGGATATCTCGCGATCCTGCCCGAACTCGACGCGATGGGCGGCTACACCTACGCCGCCGGCTTCGGTGACCGGGACGTCCACTTCGCGTTACCGCTTTTTTCCGTCGAGTCGGGGCGGATGCTCGCCCTGCTGGACGGTGCGAGCATGAATCCGTTCAAGACGGGGGCAACCGGTGCCGTCGGCGTCGATACACTCGCCAGAGAGGATGCGACGTCGTGTGCCGTGATCGGCTCCGGGGCACAGGCGCGTGGACAGCTCAAGGCGACGGCGACGGTCAGGGACTTCGAGACGGTCGACGTGTACTCTCCGACGCGGGCGAACCGCGAATCCTTTGCCGCCGACTTCGACGAACGGCTCGACGCCGACGTCGAGGCCGTCGGCTCTGCCGGTGCGGCCGTGCGTGGAGCCGACGTCGTGATCACCGCCACGCGTGCACGCGAGCCGGTCTTCGACGGCGACGACCTCGAAGACGGCGCCCACGTGACCGCGATGGGGCAGTACGACACCGACAAACGGGAACTCGACACGGAGACGGTCGCTCGCTCGGTGTACGTCCCGGACCTCCGCGAGCGGGCGTTCCAAGATGCGGGTGCGTTCCTCACCGCCCGACGGGAGGGCGCCGTCGACGACGACCACATCCACGCCGAACTCGGCGAAATCCTCGCCGGTGATCGGCCCGGTCGACGCGACCCCGAGGAGGTGACGGTGTTCGACAGCGGCGGAACCGGCATCGAGACCGTCGCCGCCGCCCGGATGCTGTACGACCGCGCGAAGGCCGAGGGACTCGGGGAGACGATCGAGTTCGCCCCCGGCAGCGAGGCACTCACGGGCGAGTGACCCACCGATCACACGTAGCGGCCGAGTTCCAGCGCCTCGACGACGCCGACCCCGACGGTGAGTGAGGCGAGCAGATAGCCGGCGAGTGCGCCGCCGCACAGAAGCGGCAGTCCCGCGTGTGCCCGGCCCTTCATCACCATCCAGATCAGGACGAGCAGTCCGGCGATCGTACCGACCATCGCCCCGAGTGCGGGAACGGTCAGTGCGATTCCGGGAACGTCGAGCAGCGCGACGCCGCCGGGGCGGAAGAAGGCCGCGGAGGCGACGAGGATCGTCGGAATCACCGCATCTCCGAGACCGATGAAGAAGGCATCCCGGTCGAACGCTCCGGCGTCTTCGGGTTCGGCACCGTCGACCGCCGATTCGTCAGTCGGTTCCTCGCCCGTCGACGCCGCCTCGGGTTCGCCGCCGTCTGGCGTGGCTCCTTCGACGGCCTCGGCTCCATCCTCCTCCAGAAACGAATACGAGAGTGTCAGCGGGACGACCAACACGACCGGTAGCCGGAGATCCATCACGCCGGAGGCGAGCGTCAGCATGTGTTCGGTGCCGTACACCGAAATGGCGTCGTACACCGCAAGAACGGTGAGCAGGACGGCGGCGGGCAGCAGCCCAAACGAGATGCCGAACAGACCGGCGGCGCCGGCGCCCATCACCACACCGGCCGCATCGATGACGTACCACTCCGGATAGAGGACCAACGCGCCACCGAGGGCTAGCGAGGCGACGACGGCGAGGACGTTGAGCCCCGAGACGACGACCACCGGTGGGATCACCACGGTGAAGACGTACCACGAGAGGAACACGGCGGCAAAGATGACGAGACCCTGCAGGAAGCGATCGACGCCGAATTTGATCGCGGCGAGCATCACGACGGTTGCGACGAGGATCGCACCGATGTACAGCAGGCTGTTCGTCGGATCCGAGGGGTCCTCGACGGTCTGGAATCCGGCGTCGACGAACGGATCGATGAGGGCGAGTGCGCCGAGTTGCACCAACAAAAACAGTCCGACGGTGGCGACGACGGCAACTGGCGCCCGTTTCATACCCTGACCTCGTGTCGCTGTCGTTTGGACGTTGCGGATTCGTCCCTCGAATCAGTCACTTCGGGCGTACAGCCGCTGGCCGAGCAGCGACGCCGGCGCGACACCGTCGCTCGTGGCGACGGCGACGTACGGCCTTTCGACCGGACCGAAGATGTCGACCACCCGTCCGACGACGTCGAGATCCGAACTGATGACCTCCGTTCCGATGTCGGGGGGGTCGTCGTTTCTCACCACCGCGACGCCGCCTGCGACCCGCAACACCTCGCCAACGGGACGCATCAGCTTCGGATCGCGGCGACGTAGGCCGCGACCGCGCCAAGCAGGTCGGATTTTCCCGCGTCGTCGGCGTCCTTGACGAGCACTCTTCCACGCGGTTCGTACTCCCGTGGATACGTCTGGTCGCGTTCGATGACCGCGTCGTACCCGACCTGTCGGACCGCCTCGGCGATTTCCTCGACCGTTGGCTCTTCGATCGCCAGACTCTGCGGTACGCGCCGTCCCTCGCCCCGTGTCAACTCGGCGTCGAAGTACGCAGGCCAGATGACGTTTTCGACCATACGAGTCCGTTGCAATCGACGTGTGAAAAACAGGACGGTCGGCGTGTCAGCGCTCCGCCCGGCCGTCGCGGCCGTACACCCGATCGTACGCCGCCTCGGCGGCGAAGGCGGCGACCATCACCGGAAACAGCACCGACAGCCCTACAACGAGTGCCATCGTCACCGCCATCGGATCCGTCGGCGGCCACGCAAGCGGCGCAACTGCCGTGAGTTGTTCACGAAACCAGACGACGGCGATCCCACCGCCGATCGCCCCGGCCCCGATTCGGACGGCATCCCGCCGTCTGTCGATACGCCGAACCGGAAGGGGTTCGTCCATGGGTTTCCGGTACGGCTCCACCCTCCTACGTGTTTTGGGTCACCGCCCTCTCCACCGACAGTATTATAATTCGTGGTAACGTTTGTCACACAACTGTTCAGATGTCTCACAGCACCACACCGACGCATCCGGTCGACGAGCAGATCCTTCGATACCTCGCTGACAGTCCGCCCGACTACGCGCCACTGATAGCCACCCGACTCGGACTACATCTGGGGTACGTCGAGGACCGACTCGATGCGATGTGTCGGCAGGGGCTCGTCGAAGCGATCAGCGAGGAAGTCGTGTACACGACCACCGATCGAGGACGGGCCGTGGTCGCAGCCGACGACGAAACGGACCGTCCGGAGCCGGCCGCGTGGTGACGCGTGACACGACGTCGCATCACAGTACATAAGGCCGCCACACACCCAGTGAGAGTGTGCAGGTCGTGGGCTACGATATCGGGGTCCCGGATCGGGATCCGGTGCTTCTCGTCGGTACCGACGGTGCCGTTCGCCGGGAGTCTCTGACCGCTGGAACGACGCTCGGTTACTCCCTCGGCGCGCGTCGCTGTGCTGGCGTCGTCGACGGTGAGACCCATCGTCCGTGTGACGACGCCGACGCTCCCTTCTGTGCTGCTCACGACACGACGTGGATCTGTGCCCGGTGTACCGGAACCTGTCTGAAGGCGGAGATGGACTGCCACCAAGAACACGCGATCTACCTCGCAGCGTTCGCCCCGGACCGATTCAAGGTCGGCGTCACGAAACGCGATCCGTCGATTCGGCTCCGCGAACAGGGGGCAGACCGCGGGGCCGTTCTCCGTCGAGTTTCCGATGGCCGAATCGCCCGCGAGATCGAAGCCGAAATCGC
Source organism: Natronomonas sp. (assembly GCA_040409725.1). Classification (GTDB taxonomy): domain Archaea; phylum Halobacteriota; class Halobacteria; order Halobacteriales; family Haloarculaceae; genus Natronomonas. Next base: position 5,679 of record JARWGK010000082.1, on the reverse strand, counting down.
GTCCGATCCGGCGGGTCCGCCAGATTCGGTCCGCGTCGATCGAAAGATGGCGGGACTCGGTCGCCGCTTCGACGAGCGCGCCTGGAAGCGGTTGCTCGATCGATACGAACACGAGAAGATCCACCGCTTCGAGTACGGTCTCGATCTCACTGCAGCGCCGGTCCCGGCAACGCTTTTGAGTGGGACCGTCCGTGGAACGAAGGGACGAATCCTCCTCCTCGACCGAGGAGACGGCACCTACGCCGTCGATATGCGTGACCTCGTCGGATACGAACTCTCGGAGGGGACGGAGTCACGGGAGTTGCAGTCGAACCTCGGGGCCTTCGGGTGAGCTCTGTGGGTCCGTCGGTGACGGTCAAACGGCGCTCTGTGCCTACCGAAAACATTTATCAACCGATTCACGAGAGCATCGTATGCGAACTGATTTCCTCCTTTTCGGCATTGCAGCGGCGCTCGTCCTCCTGATGGTCGGTGTTGCCGTTACCGTTCCTGGGTTTCTCGCCGCGCCGGCGGACGACGAACCCCCGGCGAGACTGGATGTAACGGAGACGACGCTCACCGCAGGCGAGATAACGGCCGAGACCGCGACACTCGATGTCACTGCTTACGTCACACACAGGGGTGGATCAGCCGATAACACGACAGTTGTCGTTCGGGCGACAGACGCAGATTCCGGTCTGGTAGCCGACACGACCGAGGTGGATCTCGGCACACTCGACGGTGATCGAGAACACGAGGTGCCTGCCTCGGTCACCGTTCCACGCGATGGCGATTACGAAATTCGGACGCTTCTGTACGTCGACGACGAGCGCGTCGACGTTGCCCGGACGGAGGTCCGTGGGGTCGGTGCCCTGACCCCACCACATGCGGCATCGACGGTCGCGTTTCGGCAATCGCCGTTTTTCCCTGCTGTCGAGTATCGGATCCTCGAAGCCGATGGCGACACCGCCACCCTCGATGTATCGAGTTACCTCACAAACGGCGGTGACGCCCCCGAAGACGATCTCTCACTCGTCGTGACGGCGAGACAGGCAGACTCCGGTGTCGTCGCCGACAGAACCCGTGTCTCGGTCGGGGCGATCGGACAGGGTAGAACGGCTACAGTCGAGACGACACTCGAAGTTCCGGAGGGATACAACTACTATCTCGATGCGACACTCTGGCGCGATGGCGTCATCATTGCCGAGACCAGATCGGTGGCGAATCTCGATCCGAGTGAAGTACTCGATGCGAACGAAACGAGAGAACGGATCGAATTCGAGGCAGGAGACTTCGAGACCGAACGTACTCCAGCCCCCAGAGCAGAAGCAGACGAGACAGCCGTCGACGGCGATCAACCCGGCTTCGGCGTCGGTGTTGCTGTCGTCGCTATCCTCGGTGGTCTCCTCGCCGTCCGGAGGTGGTCGGCGTGAGTGGTGAATCCAGTGCGAACGAAAGCGACACAGACGATGGAGACACGTCCAGTCGGCGGTTCGATACCGACTCGGCTCTGACGTACCTCCAGATCGGAGCGGTTGCCGGATTAGCCATTCTCGCATTCATCGCAGCAATCGGCGTTTATACGAGTCTCTCGGCAGCGATCGAACTGTGGATCGACGACCGGTACCGTCACCTCGTCGATGCTGGATTCAATCTCGCCGTGCTGTGTGCTGCGCTTGCAGGTGTCGTTGCCGTACTCCGACACCGCTAACACCCCGGTCGCGATCGATCCACGGACTTTTCCCCCGTGCGCCTAAAACAACGCTCCATGACGGATGACGATCCAGACGCCGACGCAGACGCGAGTGGAACAGAGTCAGAAACGGACGACGGCGAGGAGAAATCCTTCCGTGAGCGCGTCGAGGAGATCAGACAGCGCCGTGCCGAGGAAGGCGAAGGCGAGGGCGACCGAGAGATGAGCCGCGAGGAGAAGATGGAAGAGATGTTCGGTGGCGGAGGCGGTCCCGGCGGAATGGGTGGCAGCCCACTCGCCGGTATGATGGGCGGAATGATGGGCGGTGGCGGCGGTCCCGGTGGGATGGGTGGCCCCGGCGGCCGCGGCGAGGAAGCCGGCAACGAGGAACTGATCCGTGAGGTCCGGAAGATTCGAGACGAGGTTCACGACGTTCGTCGCGAACTCCAGCGGATCGCCGACGCCTTAGAAGACTGATCGCCGTTCGTCCGACCGTTCACCGGTTCGACTGCCTGACTCCGGGCGGTCGATACCAGAACGATCCACGGGAACCAACAGGAAGCGTTCGTCGAAACGAGACAGTGTCTCGGTAACCGACAATTTGTTTTGACACCTCTCCGTTTGTGTGAGTATGTCTAACTTGGGGGACGAGGACCACGCCACGACAGGGGTGGACCTACTCGCCGCGATACCGGACCCGGCCGCTATCGTCGAAAACGGACGGATTTCCGAGTGCAACGACGCGTTTCGTCGGACGACTGGCGTCGACAGTTCCGACGGTGTCGATCCGGTCGAACTCGTCGAGGGCGGATCCGACGTCTGTGTTCGGGACCTATTCGCCGGTAAACTGAGTCCCGACCGGCGACCGGTGTATGGACTTCACCTCGCGGACGGTTCGTCTGTCCCGTACGAGTTTGCGGTCGATAACATCGACGGGGGAGATCAGTTGCTCGTGATTGCTCGACCCGTTCCGGACGGAGACCACGAGCAGCACCTGAATCAGGAATACGAGATGCTCGAAACGGTCGCTGCCGTCAACAGCACCGTCTACGAGGCTATTCAGGCCCTGACACACGCTGCAAGCCGCAAAGAGGTCGAACAGATCGTCTGTGAAGAACTCGCAAATGCGAGTTTGTACGAATGTGCCTGGATCGGGCGAGCCGACGACGATACCGAGCCAGCAGTTCCAGACGTGGTCGCCGGAGCAGACGAACAACTGATCGAGATGGTCCGTGAGATCGGTCGGATCCCCGATCGACCGTTTTCTCCCCGCGTTGCCCTCGAAACTGGTGAGACACAGATCAGCGACAATCTTCTCGAAGCAGATCACGAGGTTGTCCGTGAGAGTGCGCGGCGTCTGAATACCAGATCGGTTCTCGCTGTCCCACTGACGTATCGTGACACCACCTACGGTGTGTTGGTCATCTGTTCGTCCCGTGGCGACGCGTTCTGTGAGCGAGAAACGGCAGCAATCGATCGTCTGGCCGACGCCGTTGGATTCGTCATCGGTGCGATACAGGCCGAACGGCTGCTTCTTTCGGATGCGATCATCGAAGTAACACTCCGAACAGACGATAGCCTCGCTGCTTCGCTTTCCACCGCAGCAGACGGAATCATCGAACTCAAACAGACGATTCCGACCGAAGAGGGAACGTACCGACACTACATCAGTATCGAGGGCATCGACGATGCGACGGTTCGTGATATTGCCGCAGAGAGAGCAGCCGTTACGGACTGTACCCGTATTGGATCGACCGGCGACAGGGCGGTCTACGAGATCGAAGTGACAGACTGTCTGTGCAGTCGATTGCTCGAATACGGCGGTACAGCCAGGTCAATTGTCGCTGAAAGCGGGACGACGACGTTCGTAATCGAGCTTCCACCCACGGCCGACATTCCCGGATTTCTCGAAGCGGCGGAGAAACTGTACGACATCGAACTCGTCTCGAAGCGTCGCGTCGAACCCACACCGACGTCCGAGACGCGATTTGGCGAGACAGTCGCCGAGTCACTCTCGAATAAAAACGATGCCGTGTTGCGACACGCGTTACACTCCGGATACTTCGATTGGCCCCGAGAGACGACCGTCGAAGAACTCGCCGAACGCTTCGATGTCAGCGACGCAACCCTCCACTACCATCTCCGCCGCGCACAGCGCGAACTCGCAACCGCATACATCGATTATCTAGATAATTAAACGGTCGTTACATTACCTGTCCGATGTTGACCGAATACGTGGGCTGCTTGGTCCACCGGTAGGGGTGGGGATGCACCCGCCAACGTGTTCGGTCCCCTTTCGGTTGTATCGGACCGATCGCGGAGTTTTTATTTCCGGTGTTCTGCTCGGGTCAGATGTAACCGGCGTCTGCGAGTCGTTCGACGCCCTCCGTCAGTCGCTCTTCACTTGCCGCGTAGGACAGCCGCGCGTACCCGGGCGTTCCGAACGCGCTTCCCGGCACCGTCGCGACGTGGGCGTCCTCGATTGCACCCTTACACCACGCCTGATCGACGGCCTCGTCCTCGGTCGATCGATCCTCGAGACCGGCACAGTCGGCGTCGACCGGGAGCATGATGTAGAATGCGCCCTCCGGCGTCGGGATGTCCTTGCCGTAGTCGGCGAACAACTCGAGCAGTAGGTCACGACGCGAGCGGAACGCCGACCGCATCTCCTCGACGGATTCGTCCGTGTTCTTCAGCGCCTCGACACCGGCGTGTTGGACGAAGTTCGCCGCACACGAAACCGAGTGTGAGTGGAGCTTCCCGGCCTGATCGACGAGTTCTTCCGGGGCGGCGAGATAGCCGAGCCGCCAGCCGGTCATCGAGTAGGCCTTCGAGAAGCCGTTGATCGTGATCGTCCGATCGCCCATGCCGTCGAGCGTGCCGAGTGAGGTCTGTTCGACGCCGTAGGTGATCTCGTCGTAGATCTCATCGGAGATCACCGTCACGTCGTGTTCGACGGCCAGATCACGGACGGCCTCCAGTGCGTCGTCGGAAAACACCGCCCCGGAGGGGTTCGACGGCGAGTTGACGACGAGCAGTTCCGTCTCGTCGGACACCGTTGCGGCGAGGTCGTCGAGCACCGGCTCCAGGTGGAACCCGTCGTCGGACAGCGCGACACGTTTCAGCGATCCGCCGGACAGCTTCGCCATCGCCTCGTAGCTCACCCACGCCGGATCCAGGAGCACGACCTCGTCGCCGTCGTCGATGAGCGTCTGAAACGTCTCGAAAAGCGCCTGCTTGCCGCCCGGCGTGACGATGATCTCGTCGGTCGAGTATTCGAGGCCGTCGTCGTTTAGCTTCTCGACGATGGCCTGCTTCAGCTGAGGGATTCCGTTCGACGGCGTGTACGTGGTATGACCGGCGTCGAGTGCCTCCTTGCCGGCCTCAACGACGTTTTCGGGCGTCGGAAAGTCCGGCTCGCCGACGGAGAGATCGACGACGTCAACTCCGTCCGCCTCCAGTTCGGCTGCGAGGTTGCTGATTGCGAGTGTCGCACTCGGCTCTACACGTTCGACTCGGTCCGCGAAATCCAGTTGCATGCTCATTGTGATAGCTCCTCTGCGAGTGAAATAGCGCTCTCGACGGCCTGTGTGCCGTACTCGATCCGCTCTTCGGCCTCGGCTGTGCTCATTCCGGGCCCGGTGATCCCGAGCGTAACCGGCGTGTCCCGGTCCAGCGACACCTGCGTGAGTCCCTCGGCGGCGGCGTCGGCGATCACCCGATCGTGGTCGGTGTCGCCGGTGATTATGGCTCCCACGACCGCGACGGCATCGATCTCGTCGCGTCGAGCGAGTCGATCGGCCGCAAGTGGCGTATCGTAGGAACCGGGGACCTCGATCGTCTCGACCACCTCGGCGTTGGCTTCCCGGGCCGCCTCCCGACCGGCCTCAGCCATCCGCTCGGGGATATTTCTCCCCTTGTCGAACTCCGCCACGACCAGCCCGAGCGCTACCATACCTGTCCCTCGGCGAGGGGAGCCCAAAGACCTGCCGAAGTCGAAGCCGGTG
>JARWGK010000081.1:0-8562 GCA_040409725.1 Natronomonas sp. | reverse complement strand
AGCCGATCTACGAGGAACACGAACTGCTCGAAACGGAGATGCGGACGACGACAGACCGGCTGCTTTTCACCCGTCCGACAACCGTGGTACTCACCGTCGGAACGCCGCCCGGCGCGGAGCGTCGTGGGCTCGCAACGGCCGTCGAGCGACGACTCGCAGCCGAGGGAATCGACGTGACGGTCGAGGTTCGATACGTCGAAATCGAACGTTCCGGCTCGTCTGCCGCGTCGGCACCCTCGATCGAACGGACCGACCGACCCGCTGCCGTTCCGTCCGCCTCGTGGCGCTTCCCGACGGCACCGATCGGTCAAACGGCCGTTTGATCTTACGCCGTTTATATACTCGAACCGGCCGCAGCCCTGCGTGTATGAACCGCGAACGAACCATCGCCTTCGCCGTGCTCGCCGGCGCCGTCCTCGCGCTGTTGCTCGTCGCCGCCGCAGTTGCGATTCCCGGGAGTGCCGACGAGCCGGCGACGGAAGGCGCTTCGATCGAGAGCTCACAGACGAACGGACAGATAACCGTCTCTGCGGACGGCACCGCAAGCGCGGAACCGGATACCGCGGTCGTCAGCGTCGACGTCACCGCCGACGGTGACGAGGTGGCGGCGGTACGGGACGACATCGCCGATGACGCAGACGCCCTCCGGTCTGCACTCGATGAGATCGATGCCGAGTACGAAACCGTCGGCTATCGGATCGACGAACCGCGGGTGCCACCCCGTGAACAACGAGACGGTCCGGCGTATCGCGGGGTCCACAGCTTCGAGGTGACCGTCGATGTCGCCGAGGCGGGAGCGGTCATCGATCGTGCGATCGATGCCGGGGCCGAAGTCGATGGCGTCGAATACACGCTCACGGCCGATCGACGCGAGGACCTCCGACAGGAGGCGATCGACGATGCGATGGCCGACGCACAGATGCAGGCAGACGCCGTCTCGACGGCCGGTGACGTGGCACTCGACGGCGTCGAACGCGTCGACGCAACTCAGCGCCGGGGTTCGTCCGTGCGTCTCGATGCGCCCGTTCCCGCCGCCGAGGCCGATGCTGCACCCGACACGACGATCGAGACCGGCGACGTCACCGTCTCGTATTCGGTCACCGTCGTCTACGCCACGGACTGACCCGCGACGGCCGTTCCGGTATCCGGCAGCGCCACGACCCCCCGACGCACGGCCCTCCAACCTCCGACCGCCCCGTCGACGCCTGTCTTGGCTTCAATCGTCCTCGAACTCCCCGAGGCTGTCGTACTCCTCCTCGAAGATCGTCAGTGTCGCAGCCAACACCCCGAGGATGATCGGTCCGATGAACAGCCCGGTGAAGCCGATCGCGTAGACGCCGCCGAACACGCCGACGAGAATGATGCCCGGGTTGAGGTGGGCCTCACGGTCGATCACGATCGGCCGAGCGTAGTTGTCGATCATGCTCACGACGAGCAGGCCGTACAGAAACAAAAAGAGGCCGCTCCCGGTTTGATCGATCAAAAGGAGGTACAGCGAGGCGGGCGCCCAGACGAGGAAGGCACCGATCAGCGGCAGGAGCGCGAGGGTGATCATCACGAACGTCCAGAAGACGACGTTCGGGATCCCGGCGACGAACAGCCCAACCCCACCGACCAACCCCTGGACGACAGCGACGAAGAGGTGACCGATAACGACACCCTTCGTCGTGCGATCGATCTGTCCGATCAGGCGTTCACAGACGGGGTCGGGAACCGGCACGATGTCGACCGACCACCGGACGAACTGCCGGCCGTCTCTGAGGAGGTAGTACAGAAGAAAGACCAGGAGTGCCAGTCCGATCGAAAGCGAGAGGCCGACGGAGACGACCTCGGCGACGTTGCCGAAGAGCAGATCCAGCAGGTCGGCCCCGAGCGTGCTGAACGGTTCGTCGAGGTCGACCTCTCGGTCGGTGTACTCCAGTATCGTCGCCTCGATTTCGGTCGTATCGAGCCCAGACTCACCGCGAGCGAGACGCTGCAGATCCCGAACCAACACGAGCGTGACGTACAGAAGCGGGCCGAAGATGCCAACGAGGGCCAGCAGTATCACCGCGATCGGCGAGAGGCGGTGGCCGAGGTGTGGTTCGATCCGGAGGTGCACCGGATGGAGGACGTACGCGAAGATGATCGAGGCGAGGACGAACTCCAGAAACGGGAGCACGACGAAGAGACTCAACAGGCCGGACAGCCCGATGACGAACAAAAGAAACGCCTGATGTCTGTTCATCGCCTCGCCTCCGACGCCGACATACTCGTCTGTGTGTGTCTCACTCCATTTCCCGTTCGATGATCGCGTCCTCGATCATCGAAACCGGATCGTCCATGAACGTACTCTGGACGAACGACTCGACGTTGGTTGCGTTGAAGTCGACCACCATCCCCTCGTGGCCCTTCGAGACGGCCCAGGATATCGTGTATTCGTCGTACACGCCGTCATCGTCGTGTTCGTACCGCGTCTCTCGGACCAACTCCTCGCCGTGGCGTCTCTCGTGGTCGACGATCGCGTACTCCTGTGTGACGGTGTAGGCCTCGTAGCTGTGGGTTCCGATCCACTCGTTTGTTCCGACCGATTCGATGCTGCTGTCGACCTCGGATCGACCGATACCGAATCTGTCGTCCGTCCCGATCGTATCCCGTGACATACCACCGGCTTGCAGGCGGTGGCGATTATACCTGTCGTCGGCCGTCGGGCGCGACGTCGTCGCCGCAGTCACATTCAGTATCCTGCCGCTGGTAGGCGTCGTGTATGTCGAATCGACGAGACTCGCTGCTTCGGGCGTTCATCGAATCCGACGCGTCGCCGGATGGAAAGTGGTGGCTCGACTTCCCCGTCGGCCTGACCGTGAGTGACGGCGCCGATCCACCGACGATCGATGCCATCTGTCTCACCGACCGTGAGCAGGAACTTCCGGAGGTGTACCCCGACCACACCGGCGTCCCCTACGTCGTCCATCCCGGCGACGAATACGCCGGTGTCACGAAGGAGGATGCGCTTCGATCGCTCCTCGGAACGGACTCCTTCGTCGAGGAGACGGTGACGCTCGTCGCCGTCGATCCGGACGCCTCCTCCGTCGGGACCGTCGGAGAACTGCTCGCCTGTCGGGAACTGCTCGAGGCCGACTGGGAGTGGGACGTAGCGGAACTGCTTCTGTTGAGTGCGGACGACGACGCGCGGGTAAACTACGTCTGTCGGGAGCTTTCGATCCGGGCGGTTCGGGTCGCCTGACCGCCCCGGCGTCGACCACCGACCTGACGAACCATTATATATGCCGAACGACAAGGACGCCCATGCCAGAGATTCCGGAGGACGCCGAGACGCGGCCGGTCGAGACGGTCACGGACGGGTACTTCGAGGAGGAGTATCACATCGGTGCCGAAGACGCCGGCGCGTTTCTGATCGAGGTCGGCGAACAGCTACAGGAGGCTGATGAAATCACCGTCAGCGGCGACGACTGGGAGATACCGTTTGCGTTCGGTGAGCCGGTACAACTCGACATCGAGTTCGAGGGTCACGGCGAACCGGAGCTGGAAATCGAACTTGAACTCTCCGGTCGGGCCGACGACGAGACGCCCGACATCGCCTGACGCCCGCCCCGACTAGTCGCCGGACGTCCGGACACCCCGTTCGGCCCGAAACAGCTCCCGTATCAGCGTCGATTCGACGGAGGTGAGTCGCTGTGAGGCGGCCGATGGAGAGATCCCGAGTTCGTCGGCGAGGTCGGTGAGGGAAGCCTCCCGTGGACTCGCATAATACCCGGTTTCGATCGCCGTCTGAACCGCCTCCCGCTGTTTTCTCGTGATCGAGTCTGGATCGAGTCTGAGCAGCCGCCGATCTGCCTCCGTGTTCGGTCGGGTTATTCGCAGTAGCTGTACCGCTGCGTCCCGTCCTCGCAGCGCGGCGACGATCGCCGACAGTTCGTCTCGGTCGGGAACGGAAAGCGAGACGACGAGCCGTCGATTCTCGAAGGATTCGAGTGACGCCACGCAGTCGTACTCCCGAAACACCGGACAGACACATCCGTCTGTCACCGATCCTTCGATCAGCACCGATCTGTCGGTCTCGTCCATCGTAACCTTCGACTTACAGGTGCAGCCGTCGGTGCAATCTCCACCGTGACAAAGTGTGTCTCGACTCGTTACGGCTCCACTCTTCCCCGTATCGAGCACCGCACAGCCGTGATCGGCCGACGGCGCGATGGAAAGTACCGCTTCCAGATGGTCGGCCACCGTCTTGAGCTCTCCGGAGGCGGGACCCGTGGTGTGTTCGGGGTGAGCCATCACACTCCGATTCTTCCCATCGGATATAAACTGTGGCCGCTGTCTCCCGTCTTCTGGGAACGCCGTCCGTTCGACAGGCTGTTGCTATCGGTACGTGACGGTCGTCACCTCCCGAATACAGATCTCGACGGCGTCGACCGCCCGCCGATACTCCGTCGCCTCCTTCGCCGTCTGTGTCTCCTGCAGCGGGACCAGTACGTTCGCCTCGACGAGCCGATCGACCTTCCGATAGGCGGTCGATTCGGGGATATCGCACTCCTCGGCGAGCTGCTGTACCGATTTCGGCACCTCACACCGCCGAAACAGCTCCCGGACTTCGTCGTCGGCAAACAGATTGAGCAGCGTTCCGACGTCGTCGAGTTCCTCGGTCTGCCGTTCGATCCCCTCAGTTCGATTCATGCCCGGAGAGTTCCACCGAACGGAGTACTAGCTTGAGCCGGAATATACCGATATTTAAGTGAGTTGGCGGGTCACGGAGGAGAGCAAACGTCGAAGGCTGTGGTCGAGTGAACCTCCTTGGAGTCGAGTCTTGGGACAATTGCCCTGTACCGCCTGTACACCGCCGCTGGCCTCCGCGTCCCACGACTCCGGTGTCGGGTCGATCGGTGCGTGGTCCGCTCTCGTGGTGCCGTCGCCGGATTCGGGTCGCTCTCCCGGATCACTCGAACTCCCAGGTGGTTTCGACCTCGGGTGGATCGGCGAGCGTCTGATAGACGACACAGTACCGTTCGGTGTACTTTTCGATGGCATCTCGGGTCTCCTCGTCGAGTTCGCCGTCGACGGATACGTCGAGGCGGATGTCCTGGAAGCCGACGGGGACGTCCGAATCGACACCCATCGTTCCCCGGAGATCGAGGTCGCCGCTCGCCTCGACGCTGATGTCGGCGTCCACGCCGAAGTTCTCTGCGACGGCCTGTGCGGTTAGCTGTGAACAGGCCGCAAGCGCGCCCAAAAGCAGGTCGCCCGAACAGGCACCGGAACCGGGGCCTCCCGCCCCCTCGTGTAGTTCTGCCTCGTACATCGCGCGTCCGATGTCGACGCTGCAGGACCGGGCGTCGTCCTGCTCCGTCCCCGTGGCCGACAGGGTGATCTGTGCGGATTCGGGGTTGGCTTCGTATTCGTTCTTCAGGGGTTCCTGTTGCTCCTGCAGCGATTTGTCTGACATCTCGGTTGTAGCCTCTTTGTGCTGGTACATAACAGTTGTCACGGAGTCGCCGCCGAAGGGAGTTTATAAGGATACGTGGGGCGTTTCCCTGGGTATGACCGTCGTTGCACTCCTGAGCGTCGCGCCGGTGATCGAGGGATCGATGGCCGAGGAGGTCGCCGCCGCCGTCGATGCGCTCGACGACCACGACGTGGCGTACGAAACGAACCCGATGGGGACGGTGATCGAAGCCGAGGACGCCGAAACGCTGTTTGCCGCGGCCCACGCCGCCCACGAGGCGGTCGACGCCGATCGAGTCAGTACGTTTCTGAAGATCGACGACAAACGGACGACCGACACGACGGCGGAAGCGAAGGTCGACGCGGTCGAAGACCACCTCGATCGATCGGCTCGATCAGACCGCTAGCACGGCCGCAACGGTTCGGACACGCCGAGAAACGGTCGCCAAGGCACTCCTTGCGATTCCACCGCCGAGGAAAAGGCATATCTCTCGGCGGCCGTACCCTGAAGCATGAGCGAACCCCCGGACGAGTACTACACAGAAGAACGCTGGAACAACTGGCTCGACCGGCTCAGAGCAGAAGACGTCGATCCAGAGGACGAAGACTCCGCACGACTACTCCTGAACCTGCAGGACGACGCCGCGATTGCCGTCGTCAAGATCGTCGCCGACCACGACGAGGGGAGCATCGATGCCGAGACGGCGATCGATCAGATCGACCACGTCCGGGACATCGTCCTTTCGGAGGTCGACTTCGAGGACGAAGAAAAGTTGATGCTCGTCGACGGCGTTCAGACCTCCCTCGTCTGTGTCTTCTACGCCGCAGAGGAGTACGTCGCCGGCGGGCCGCCGGAGGAAGGCACGGTCGGGGACTACATTGGTGCGGCCGCCGACGCCGAGGCCGAGGAGGATCTCGATACGGCCCTCGCCTACTGTGCACAGGCCGGAACCCTGCTTTTTGCCGGCGAGGAATTCGACATCGAAATCGCCGAGGACCTGGAGTACGGACTCGTCGCGGAGTGGGTCAACGGTCTCGATTCGCTGTCGACGGCACTCGCCGACCCCGAGGTCGTCGAAGAGGATTGATACGGAGTACTGTATTTTGTCGGTGATCGCCTGTCCGGAGCGGCGATCATCGGCACACATGTTACCGTACTCCGTGCGACCGGAGAGACGATCCGACAGCGCAGACGCGTTCTGTGGGATCGAGCGTCGATCGGGGTTCGATTGCAGGAACTTCTTGTTAAGTGTTACCGAATATACTTATTAGATCGCCAACTGTACGAGGCGGCGAACGCATGGAACCCACCGAAGTAATCGGTCGAGGGCGCGCTGCCGTCGTGCTTTCGACCCTCATGGTCCTCTCGATGTTTGCGATGGGGGCTGCCCTCCCGGCGGCGTCTGACGACAGCGTCGACGAGACTCAACCAGCGAGTATCGATGCAACGACACAGACGAACCCCGATCGGACGATCGGTCACTCGAATCTCGGCGGACAGATCCTCTGGCAGGGACAGACGGTGACGGTGACCGGCCTGCAGGGTGACAGTAACTACCAGCTCAGACGCGTCACCGGCTCCTCGTCGAGTTCCTTCGTCGCGGAACTGTCGACGAACCAGGCCGGCGAGTTGACCCTCCGAACGGAGCGGTACGACCCGGCGGAGTTTTTCATCGAGGGTCCGGGGATTCAGAATCCCCGCGATCAGCGCTTCGAGATCGTCCGGCAGTCACTGACCGCGACGTGGTCGGAGACGTCGATCAACCGCGGTGAGACGACCGATCTGCGGCTGCGGTCGAACCGCGGGAGCTACGTCCTCAACGTCTCCGCGCCCGGACTCCGGTTTGCCGACCTCGAACGAATCTTCGACGACGACCGATTCGCCACCGACCACGACCGCCACCGCGGCGACAACGTGATCCGACTGCAGGGCGGCAGCAGAACCGACATCGAGACGACGTTCCGCGACGTGAGCCGCGGTAGCTACACCTTTACGCTCGATGTCGTCGATTCGACGGCCCGAACGACCGCCACCGCAACCGTCGGACAGAGCCGCGCCGACGCCGACATCAGAACCGGTGTGGTCGAAGAAGAGGCCGGCGACATCGCCGAGATGACCGTCCGGATGAGCAACACCCGCACCGCCTACCTCGTCATCGGTGGACCGGAGGCGAACTTCCTCGACGTCATCGAACTGAACGATCGAAACGGTGACGGCCAGGTCAGGGTTCAGATGAACACCCGATATATGGGGCTGAACCCCGACGATCCGGGCGTTCCATCGGCGGTCCGGCCGTACCGCGCCGCCTCTTCCGGTGACCGCATCACCGTCTACCGCCCCGGTGATCGGCTCTCGAACGAACAGGGTCAGACCCTCTCACAGTTGCGGTCGGCACTCAATATCGACGCCAGTCTCGCCCGGCCGATCCGGGCAGCCGACTACGACGTTGCCGTCGCAACCAGTGACGACATCCGACGCGCAAGCGGCAACCAGCTTAACGTCGTCAACGAACGCGACAGTGGAACGCTGTCACTTTCGACGCCGTCGCTCGACGATGCAGAGACCTTCGCCGCCCCCCGTGGGGCTGCGACCAGCGGCGACCTGCAGACGGTCCGTGACCTCTCACAGCGCGATGAGATCGCAATCGAAGACCGCGTCGCCGTCCGAATCGACGTTTCGGGAATCTTCGGCCACCTCGATGCCGAACACAGCGGCAACCTCGCCCGCGGTCTCGTCGACAACCGTGCGGAGGGCGTCGAATTCCGAGTCGAACAGGTCGACCCGCCGGGGAACCGTGAGCCGATCTCCTTCGACCTCGGTGGCCCCGGCGTCGACATCCGTCTCGACGAGGCGAACAACCACCTCTATGCGGTGATCGACACCCGCAACGTCCGGACCTCCCGGTCGCTCCAGACCGGCGAAACCTACCGCGCCACCTTCCGACTGCAGGGTGTCGACCGCAACGAGAACCGCTACGACGTCAGAACGTCGGCCCGGGACAACCGCGCCCACCGCGGCTACCCCTACCTGCAGCCGGGACAGACCCGCACGGTCGAGACCACCTTCCGGCTGAGCGAACGGCGGGCGTCGTTCGACGGCCTCGTGAACAACCGCCTCGA
>JARWGK010000080.1:0-8731 GCA_040409725.1 Natronomonas sp. | reverse complement strand
GGCGGTTCTCGCCGCCGACGAACGACTCCACGCTGCGACGCTGCCGGCGGAGTTTCGGGAGAGTTCGACGAAAGCCGGGACCGGACTGCTGGAGTTGCTTTCCGACACCGACGCCGGATTCGGGTTGCCGACGACCGACGGCGGTGCGGCCGGAGTCGGAGTACCCGACGCCTACAGTGCTGCCGACACAGCCGACGACGGCATCACGACTGACGACGGCATCACGGCCGACTACGGCGCTGTCGTCGAATCCGGTGAAACGCCGGGACACCACGCCGTCGCGTTGGGCGTCGTCTGTCAGGCGTCGGGCATCGATCGGGAGGCTGCCTGCCAGGTCCTCGCCTACACGGTCGTCACCGATTTACTCGGTGCGGCACAGCGGCTGGGTCGGTTCGGACACACCGAGATACAGACGATTCTCTCCGAACAGCTACCGGTGATCGACGAACTCTCGACCGAGTACGCCGACGCGGATCTCGCCGCACTCGGTTCGTTCGCCCCGCTTGCCGACGTGATGGGGATGGCTCACGAGCGGGCCGACCGGCGGCTGTTCGTCAGTTGAATCGTTCACGCTCCGTCGCCGCTACCACTCGTAATCGACGTACGCTTTCAGCCGCTGTATCGCCTCTGTCTCGCGGTCACCGCCGCAGCGATCGACCGTCTCCTCGAAGTACGCGAGTCGATCGAGCAGCGTCTCGGTGTCGTAGCCCGGCACGTCGAGTCGGGATGCCGCGACGGTCGCCTCGATCACAGCGCCGTAGCCACGGTTCGTCGTCGGCACGATCCGCCGCTCGATCCCCGACTCCACGGGGGACAGTGCCCACTCGACCCACTCGGTGTCGCCTTCGGTTCCCGAATCGATCTCCTCGACGCAGACCCGAACCCAGGCGTCGGCCGCATCGAGTCGCGGTTTCGGCTCCTCCCGGATCGAACAGGCGGCATCGACGAACAACACGGGATCGCGGGTGAACTGGACGTACCCCTCACCACGTTCGCTGAAGTTGCGCCACGTTCGCGTCTTCCCCCACGTCCGGGCGGTGACGGGGTCGCCGTCGAACAGGCCGAGCGCAGCGACGTTCCAGCGGTCGTTCGGCCCGAGCGTCGTGACAACCGACTCCGTCACGCCGCACAGTTCGACCGGCCATCCGCTCGACGTCGTGGATTCCTGTCGCTTCTCGTCTCCCTCCACGTCGACCTCGTGTTCGTCGGGTTTCTCCATGGGATCACCTCGATGTTAGATCGACACGCACGTCAGATCACGAGCCCCTCTTCCAGTGCGATGTACAGCGCTGCGGCAGTCAGATCGGCCGTCGTCCCCGGGTTGATGTCCCGTGAGACGAACTCCTCCGCCAGCGATTCGGCGTCCTCCACACCGTCGAGAACCGCCGCCGCCCGATTTTTGACCTCCTCGGCGGTCTCTGCCCCGTTTCGGGTGACGACGAAGGTGTCGATTTCTTCGGCGAGCAGTCGGAGATACACCTCCGACGTCCGGCGATAGATCGGTCCGTCTGCCGCCTGCAGCCACGCTGCCGCCCCGAAACTTCGCTCGAAGCCGTTCACCCATTCGGCGGCGACGCCGTCGACCGGAGCCGATTCCGCCATCACGTCGCCCAGAGTCAGATCCCGCCGCCGCAGCTCGGGGGCCGCGCCGCTGCCCCGTCTGACGTCGAGTGCGTCGGTTTCCGGCGGCGGATCACCGACGGCAACGTCGACGTGATCGAAGGCCGTGTAGAACCCCACGGCGTCGGCGACGGTCGTCTCGTCGACGACAGTCGTGACGCTTTCGGGGGTGAGTCGGTCCGTCGCTGCCGCGCGAACGAGCGGGACGACGGCGAGTAACGCGCCGAACTGCGTGTTTCCGGCCTGCTGGTTCGACATTCCGGCGATGGCCCGTTCGAACGCGTGACCGACGCCCGTCTCCGGGTCGGCTGCGAGATTCAACCCGTGGACTGCTCCGACCGCTCCGGCGAGGAACTGCTCGAACCGGAGGTCGTCGTACTCCCGGTGTCGATCGACGTTTCCGGGCTTCGGCGTTCCGGCCACCTCGAGAAGCAACGCGAGTTGGCCGTTTTTTGCGGGAGTTCGGTCAATCATCGGCGGTCGCCTCCTCGTGACGGCTCGATCCGACGGCTTCGACCGCCTCCCGAAGCCGTGAAAGCACCGCCGGACGATCGGACGGGCGGCCAACGGAGACTGCGTCAGCCCCGTACCCGAAGTACTCCTCGACGTGGCAACGTCGGCGAACGCCGTTGTTTGCGACGACGAAGGCCGAATCCGAAAGCGCGGCGACGATCGATTCGGTGTCCATGGCGTCGACGTGTAACACCGACGCTCCGGCGTCGATCGCCGTCTCCGAGACGGCCGGCAGGTCGACGCCATCCAGTTCTGCCCTGAGCTTCACGCTCACCGTGACGCCGTCGGTCGCCGCGGCCGCCACCTGCCTCCGGAGTCGTTCCGGCTCACGCAACAGCGACTCACCGGCACCGGCGGCACACATCTCCGCCTGTCGGCAGTGGGCGTTGACCTCCAGGATCGCGTCGTGCTCGGCACAGACCGCCGCTGCCCGTTCGATCGGTTCCGGCGTGGCGGCGCGAACGTTGATCGCCGGGCGGAGGTCGACCGCCGCAAGCGCCGATAGTTCGCGGTCGATGAAGGCGATCGGATCCTCCGGTAGAAACTCCTCGCGGTCCCGGTCGCGGAGTTGCCGTGCCGCATCCCGTGTCGGTTCGTCGAGTGCGATGCCGCCGAGAAACGCACACCCGACGTGTTCTGCGGCGCGGTCTGCCCACGCGGCGTCGGCGACGCCGGACAGCGAGGCGGCCGCGAGCCGTGGCTCGAATTCGCTCACTGACGGCCCCCCGTTTCCTCGTCGAGACGCGACAGCGCCCGTTTGACCGCCCGACAGACGCGTCTGCCGTCGGCCTCCGTTCCGAGGTCGAGATCGGTTCGGACGACCGGACGGTCCAGATCGGTTCCGTCCGCCGTGTCGAGGACGAACGCATCCGCAAACGGAAAGGCGGCGGCGACGCCGGCGGTCGACGGCTCCCGGCCGGTCGCCGCAAGTAGCTTCGCCGCCGGTCCGGAGTACACCCGATCCTCGACGAACGGCGAGACGGCGACGACCGGCGTCGATTCCAGCGCCCGGCGGATTCTATCGATCGCGAGCATCGGTCCGATGCTCGTCACCGGATTGGACGGCCCGACGACGACCGGATCGTCGAGTGCGTCGAGTACCGCTGGCGTCGGATCGGCCGTCTCTGCGCCGCGAAATTCGACGCGCTCGACGGACGGCTCGCCGCCGTGAGCTACCCAAAACTCCTGGAAATGCATCGACTCCTCGGGGGTGTGGACGATCGTCGCCACCGGATCGTCGCTCATCGGCAGGATCGGTCGCTTGACGCCGAGTGCGTCGGTGAGGATTCGGGTCGCTTCCGTCAGCGTCTCGCCCTCGTCGAGCAACCCCGTTCGGGTCGTACAGACGGCTCGATCCCGGTCGCCCAACTGCATGAACTCGCCGACGCCCGAAAACCGTCGATGGCGGCCCAGCCGCCGACCCTCGGTCTGTGCCGCCGCCGAGAGATACCGCGGGCCAGGATCGAGACCTCCGGCCTCCGTGAGCGAGTGAATCTCGTCGTGTGTCTCGGTCGTGTCGCCGTCGATGCCCCACCACCGGCTGTCGTCGATGATTCCCGCCTCGGCGAACAGCGTCGTATCGACGTCCGGACAGACCAGGATACCGCCCAACTCGACGTCGTCGCCGGTGTTGCAGACCACCGGTGTCTCGGCCGGATCGAAGACGGCCTCGGCGCCGCGGAGTAGCTTCGGGGTCCCTGTCCCACCGGCGAGGAACGTGACCATGTCACGGCTTTCGGTTGCGTCGGTTTGAATCTGACCGTTGCCCACGGTCTGCCGTCGAGGCGTCCGGGGACTTATACCCGAAGACGACTCAAGAGGCCTGTGGCGACGATCAAGGACAGCGTCCACGATCACATCGAAATCGAAGGGGTTGCGGCGGACCTCCTCGATACGAGCCCGATACAGCGGCTGCGCCGGATCAAACAGCTCGGCACCGTCGGACTGGTGTATCCGAGTGCGAACCACACTCGATTCGAACACTCACTCGGCGTCTACCACCTCGCCGATCGGGCGGTGTCACACCTCGGCATCGAGGGCACCGTCGGTGAGCGCATCCGGGCGGCGGCGATCCTCCACGACATCGGCCACACGCCGTTCAGTCACAACATCGAATCGATCGTCGCCAGACGAACGGGCAAGCTCCACGACGAGGTCGAGGATCGGCTCACCACCGGTGCGGTTGCGGAGGTTCTGACCGACCACGGGATCGATCCCGGGTCGGTGGTGGATCTCGTCGCCGGAGAGGGCCGTCTGGCGGGGTTGATCTCCGGCGAACTCGACGTCGACCGGATGGACTATCTCGTCCGCGACGCCCACCATACCGGCGTCCCGTACGGGACGATCGATCACGGCCGCCTCGTTCGTGAACTTCGATTCGTCGACGACGAACTGGTGCTTGCGGAGGGAAACGTCCAGACTGCGGAGTCGCTGCTTCTCGCACGGGCGTTGATGAACCCGACGGTTTACAACCATCCCGTCGCTCGCATCTCGAAGGCGCTGCTCCGTCGCGGGACAGAGACGCTCTTGGAGGAGACGGAGACGACGGCGGAGACACTCCGTCTGATGGACGACCACGACCTGATCGCGGCGCTTCGTGACTGCTCGGCCACGGCCGAACTCGTCGGCCGTCTCGACGACCGTCGGCTGTACAAACGCGCCGTCTGGGCGGAACTAAAGGACGCCCCGGCCGATCTCATCGATGCCGACCACGACGCGATCCGAGGCTTCGAACGCGACATCGCCGGCCGAGCCGACCTTCCGGAGGAGTCGGTGATCGTCGACGTGCCGCCGCGGCCATCGATGCGGGAGTCGACGAGTCGCGTCGTCGTCGGCGGCGAGGTGCGCCGCCTCGACGACACCTCCACGCTCGTCGAGGCGCTGCGTCGGGCCGGCCGCGAGCAGTGGCGACTCGGCATCTACGCTCCGGAGACACACACGGAGGCCGTCGGCACGGCAGCCGAAGCCGTTCTCGGCCTCGATCTCGACGCCCGCGTCGTCGACCTTCCGCAGGGAATCAACACGCGGCTGGACGACTTTTGAGGACAACGACACATGAGCGACGACACACGCATGGAACTCTCGGGGACGATCCTCACGGGTCCGGACTTCGAGGCACGCGACGGCAGGGTTCACATCGACGACGGCGAGATCGAAGCAGTCGAGACGGCGTCGGTGTACTCCAACGACATCGTTCTTCCGGCGTTCGTCAACGCACACACACACATCGGTGATTCGATCGCCAAGGAGGCCGGCGAGGGGCTATCACTCGAGGAACTCGTTGCCCCGCCAGACGGCCTGAAACATCGGCTGCTCGGCGACGCCACACGGATGGAACTGATCGACGCGATGGCCGATACCGTCGAATTCATGCGCGAGGGTGGAACCACCGCCTTCCTCGATTTCCGAGAGGGCGGCAGGGACGGAATCGAAGCGTTTCGGGCCGCGACGGAGGGGTCCGACATCGAGGGTCTTGCCTTCGGACGCGGCGAGTCGAGTGTCCTCGACGTCGCAGACGGCTACGGTGCCAGTGGAGTCAGGGACGCCGAATTCAGCGGCCAACGCGCCGCTGCTCGTGAGGCGGGAAAGCCGTTTGCGATCCACGCCGGCGAACGGGATCCACACGACATCGACGCCGCACTCGACCTCGATCCGGCGTTCGTCGTCCACATGGTCCACGCCTTCGATCACCACCTCGATCGACTGGCCGACGACGGACCACCGGTCGTCGTCTGTCCGCGATCGAACCTCGTCACCGGCGTCGGCACGCCGCCGGTCGCTGCGCTGCTCGAACGGACCGACGTGGCCCTCGGGACCGACAACGCGATGTTGAACGCCCCCTCGATGTTTCGGGAGATGGAGTTCACAGCCAAGCTCTTCGACGTCACCGCAAAGGAGGTGCTCCGGATGGCGACGACCGCCGGTGCTCGGCTGGCGGGGATGAACTGCGGCGTCGTCGAACCGGGTCGTGCGGCCCGACTGCTCGTTCTCGACGGCGAGTCGGCGAACCTGCGAAACGCTCGGGATCCGGTCCGGGCTGTCGTTCGGCGTGCGAGCGTCGCAGACGTCAAACGCGTCGTCGCTCCCTGACCGCGCGGCGTGTGAAAAATCGGCCGAATCCACCGCAGTCGCCGGGTTGAACGATCGAAAACGGTTTGAGCGTCTGCGCACAATAGCTGTGCAGTGTGGTCACAGTGTACAATCAGATCCTGGTGCCGACGGACGGGAACGCGGGCGTCGATAGAGCGATCGATCACGCAGACGCCCTGGCGGAGGCACACGACGCGAGCCTCCGACTTCTCTACGTCGTCAACACCGCAAGCGTCACCCAGCCGATCGACGCCGCCTGGGGGAACGTCCTCGACCTGCTGAAGAAACGAGGTCAGAAGGCACTCACCCACGCTGAATCCCGCTGTGGCGAGCAGCCGACGACGACCGTCGTCCGAAAGGGGACGCCGGCAACGACGATCGTCGACGAAGCCGAATCGAGCGGCTGTGACCTGATCGTCATGGGGACGAACGGACGCGGGGGGCTGAATCGACTGCTGCTCGGAAGCGTCGCCGAAAGCGTGGTTCGGTCTGCGTCGGTTCCGGTCGTGACCGTTCGGACCGACGCGGAATCCGACAGGCCGACAGCAGCAACGCCTCCGGAGCCGGCCGACGCCGAAACGAAAACGGGGCAGCCGTCGGGACGCGTGGTCGAATTCGAGCCGACCGCGACCGATCCGGCCGTGTCCGACGCCGACGTCGGTTCCGAGACGGCACTCGAAATCGACACCGTCGGCCGCGACTCGGAGCAACCGCTGATCGACGCCGGATTCGACACCGACAGCATTGACAACCTGAAGTGAGTCCCGACCGAGGCTCCTACACCGGCCGAAGGTGTTCACAGTCTCCGGCCGACACCTGACGCCGTTTCTCCCCGGTATCGACGACGAGCGTCCCCGGGAACGTGACGTCGACTGCCTCGCCCGTCACCGCCTCGCGCCGCGTTTCGATCCGGACGCGGCGTCCGAGCGTCGAGGAAAGCGAACGCCACGCCGGAAGCACCGCCTCGGGATCGTGCCGAAGGTCGTCGAATCGCTCCAGCACCGCCCGTGTGAAGGTCCCACGATCGACGTCACCGACTTCCCGTCGGAGACTCGTCGCCGCCTCGGGAAGCGGTTCGGCGTCAACGTTCGCGTTGATCCCGATCCCGACGATCACCCACGAGATTCGATCGGCCTCTCCTTCCATCTCCGTGAGAATCCCGGCGAGTTTCCGCTCCTCGGAGCCGACGAGTACGTCGTTCGGCCACTTTATCGAGGCGTCGACGCCGATTTCTATTGCCGTCTCGGCGACGGCCACGGCCGCCGCGAGCGTGTAGATCGGGACGTCACCCGGCGGAAGCCGTGGTCGACAGAGGATGCTCAGCCAGATCCCGCCCGAGGGCGACTCCCAGTCGCGGTCGAGCCGTCCTCGGCCGCCGGTCTGTTCGTCCGTGAGGACGACGATATCGTCGCCGCCCTCGGCGGCGAGTTCCCGCGCCCGACGGTTCGTGCTGTCGATCTGCTCGTGGTACTCGACGTCGAACGGACAGTCGAGACCGTATGCGACGGCGCCCTCGCCGAACTCGGGGACCGACAGGAGCGAGTAGCCGCCGTCGCCGTCGATTTCGAATCCCTCCCGCCGCAGCGCCTCGACGTGCTTCCAGACGGCAGCCCGTGAGATGTCCAGTTCCGCCGCGATCTCGGGGCCACTTGCCGAACCGTCGGCGATACAATCCAGTATTCGCCGGCGCGTGGACTGCATACCCGAGGCTAGACACACGGCCACAAAACCCTGCCCCTTAGCCCGACGCCCACTCGAGCATCCGGCTGTAGACGGGATCGCCAGACAGCGCCTCCCGATCACCGACGAGGACGAGCCCACGCTTTGCTCGCGTCAGCGCGACGTTGACCCGACGGTAGTCCTCGAAGACTGGACTCGACAGGTCGCCCGTGGCGACAAAGGAGACGACGACGACCTCCGTCGCCGAGCCCTGGAACCGATCGACGGTGTCGACTGTGATCTCGGGAAGCCGACGGGAGATCTCCGCAACCTGCGCTCGAAACGGTGCGATAATGCCGATGTCCTCGGGGTCGAGGCCGGCATCGAGGAACGAAGCGACGATCGATTCGATCGCCTCGGCCTCGGCTCGATTCCGGTTGCCGTCGGCCGTCCCGTCGGGGTCGACGAACGAAACCGGATCCTGCAGCGTCGACGGCAGCCGATCGACCGAAACGCCGGGAAGATCCGAGAGGCGACGGCCGGCGACAGCGGGGTTCGCTGGCCGCAACTTGCCGTCGTAGAACTCCTCGGCCGGGAAGTACTGGATCCGCTGGCTCATCCGATACTGCCGATCGAGCATGACGCTCGCCTCGGGGTACTCCTCGATGAGCCGTTCGAAAAGCGAGCGCTGGAGTTCGTTTTCGGCTCGCACGACCGGCGGTAGCTGTCGGTGATCGCCGACCAGCACGAACCGATCGGCGAGATTCGTCGCGAGGAAGGTCCCGGGTTCGGTTAGCTGTCCGGCCTCGTCGACCACGGCGACGTCGAACGACGACGCCCGGAGCGGTCG
>JARWGK010000079.1:0-34570 GCA_040409725.1 Natronomonas sp. | reverse complement strand
ACCGACGATCTCATCGCCGAAAGTGAGATCGTCGTCGATACGACGCCGGCAGGAATGGGGGCCGAGTATCGCCCGATTTACGAGGAACACGACACCCCTGCGATCTTCCAGGGCGGCGAATCCGCCGACGTCGCCGAGCAGAGCTTCACCGCTCGGGCGAACTACGCCGACGCAGCAGACGAGGAGTACGTCCGGATCGTCTCCTGCAACACGACGGGGTTGAATCGGCTGTTTGCACCGATGTTGGAGGAGTACGGAATCGAACGGACGGTCGTGACGCTCGTTCGCTGCCGGGGTGAACACGCGGTTCTCTCCGCCGACCCGGTCAAGCCGCCGTCACACCACGGCCCCGACGCACTCGAGGTCATTCCCGAGATCGGTGAGATCCAGACGATGGGGATGAAGGCACCGACGGTCCGACACCACTTCCACAGCGTCAACATCGAACTCGAATCGTCGGCGTCGGCTGCTGATGTCGTCGATACCCTCGAGGACGAATCGCGCATTCACGTGATCGACGGTGATCTGGAGATGAACTCCGGGTGGGATCTCCAGGAGTTCGCACTCGATCGGGGGCGTGACCGAATGAACCTCTACGAGAATCAGGTGTTCGAGGATTCGATCACGGTCGAGGGCAACCAGCTGTATCTCTTCCAGTCGATCCACCGTGAAAGCGACGTCATTCCGGAGAACATCGATGCGATCCGGGCGATAACCGGCACCGCCGATCGCGAGGAAAGTATGGCGAAAACCGACGAAGTTCTCGGGATCGGGTCGTACTGACGGATGACACAGAACAGCTCTGAGTCACAGGAGGAAGGCGAACGCAGGCTCTGCCGGGGTCTCGGCGCCAGTCCCGGACGCGGCGTCGGACCGGCACGCGTGTTCAGCGACGCCGACGGAGCCGAGTCCGTCGAAGAGGGCGACATCATCGTAACGGAGATGACGATGCCACAGATGGTTCCGGCGATGAAACGAGCAGCCGGGATCGTCACCGACGAGGGGGGGATCACCTGTCACGCTGCGATCGTGTCGCGTGAACTCGGCGTTCCGTCCGTCGTCGGAACCGGCGATGCCACGGAACGGATCGCAAACGGAGAGCGGATCACGCTCGACGGCGAGCAGGGAACCGTCGCAACGGCGGCAGATTCCACGGGGGGCAGGGATGCTGACCCAGAGACGACAGACGACGGAGTGACGCCCGACGCCGACGTCGACGGCGATTTCGAAGCGGTGACGCAGGCGTCGGGAGTGACGGCGACCGGTGTGAAGGTGAACGTCTCGATTCCGGACGCCGCAGAGCGTGCGGCCGATACGGGGGCCGACGGCGTTGGACTCCTCCGGCTCGAACACATCCTCCTGTCGATGCGGAAGACGCCGGCGCGGTACGTCGCAGACCACGGCGAGGAGGAGTTCGTGAAGAACATCGCAGACGAAATCCAGCGGGTCGCCGAGGCGTTTTACCCGCGGCCGGTCCGGGCGCGAACGCTCGATGCGCCGACCGACGAACTCGCCGAACTCGAAGGCGGCGAGGCAGAACCTCACGAGCACAATCCGATGCTCGGCTGGCGAGGGATCCGTCGGAGTCTGGACGAACGCGAACTCGCAAAGCTCGAACTGCGGGCGTTCAAGCGCCTGCACGACATGGGCTACGACAACGTCGAGGTGATGTTTCCGCTGCCGAACGACCCCGAGGAGGTCGCGGCCGCCCGCGAGATGATGCGGGAGGTCGGAATCGACCCCGAGACGCGGCGCTGGGGGACGATGATCGAAACGCCGGCGAGCGTCTATCAGATCGAGGGGATAATCGAGACCGGAATCGACTTCGTGGCCCTCGGGACGAACGACCTCGTCCAGTACATCCTCGCCGTCGATCGGAACAACGGTCAGGTCGCAGAGCACTTCGACGAGATGCATCCGGCCGTGCTGGATGCGATGGGGCAGGTCATCGAGGCGTGTAACGAACACGACGTCGATACGACGATCACCGGTCAGGCCGGATCGAAGCCGGAGATGGCACGATTTCTGGTGAACAAGGGAATCACGTCGGTGTCGGCCAACATCGACGCCGTCAAAGAGGTGCGGGGTATCATCGAACGCGCCGAACAGCGGATGTTGCTGGATTCGGCGCGGACGCGGCACGAGGACTGACCCCGCCCACCGCATTCTGACGTTCGGGCAGCGTATTTTTCACGATATCGCAGAACCACCGGTATTTGCGGGTCCGTTTGCCGGTAGATATTATATTGTTTAATGAAGGGTGCCGGGTATAATGATTAAACATACGTTTTAATCAAACCTTTTTATGTCATGAATAATGCGTTGAGTTGTGATATCTGGTCATTCCGCCCCTGAACGCGTCGAATGCTTCGGTTGCGTGCAGGCCACACATTGAAGCTGTCTCACGGGGGGGATCTGTATCACCTTGACAACTATGACAGCCACATCCCAGATACACGAGTCAGGCAGACAACAGGTGCATCGGTCAGAAACAGACAACCAAGGGTGGACACCACCTGAGGTGATAGGATGAGCGAGGAGCCGGTTTCAGACGGTGGAACCGCCGAGGCAGACGGTGGGACCGCCGAGGCAGACGGCGGAACCGCGACCGCCGCCGCCGGGCTCGATTTTAACGTTACGCCGCCAAAGACCGACCCAATATCACAGTTCAGACACTTCGGTCCGGGGATCCTTCTGATGATGACCGGCGTTGGGACCAGCCACATCATTACGATCCCGACGGCCGGCGGCCGCTTCGGGTGGGCGCTTCTGTGGGCGATCCCGGTCGCGTACATCTTCAAGTGGTACGGCTTCCGGATGGCCTACCGGTTCACCTACGCGACCGGCAAGAGTATCATGGATGCGATGAACACGACGAAGCGGAAGTGGGCGCTTTGGTACGTGTTAGTCGTGTTCGGCGCACAGATGACGATCGGGCAAGCCGGTCGGTTGATCGCCGCCGCTGCCGTGCTGTTTTTCGGTCTGAACTCGATCACCGGCCTCCTGAGTGTTCCGCTCTGGGGCTATGCCATCGCTATCGGTGGACTCAGTCTCACCGTCATCCTCTCGGGGAAGTACCGCGTGGTGGAACTCACGGTCAAGTCGATCCTCGTTTTGGTCGTGCTCGCATTCGCCATCGTGTACTTCGTCAATCCGCCGGAGGCAAACGCGTACGTCAACTTCTTCGTGATCGACGTGCCGCCGGAGGCGTGGCTCGTCTTCGCGGCGAGCATCGGGCTGCTTCCAACCGGCATCGACGTGTCGCTGCAGGCCTCGGAATGGGGTCTCGCAAAAAAGAAAGGACTCCCGCGGCTCCGTGACGAACTCGAAGAAAACGGCGCCGCAAACGAGATCGATAAGTTCGAGGACAACCCAAGCATCAAGGATTTCACCGTCGATTACGACAAGCTCTCGAATCAGACGCGGGAGTACTGCTACCGGTGGTTCAGAATCGGTGTTCGGGACTTCGATTACAGCAACATCATCTCGCTTGTGCTTGCCATCATGATCATGTCCCTCGCCGTCGTCTGGATGTTCCCGTCGGATGTCGAGGGACGGCAGGCCATCGGAGAGATCGCCCAGATCTTCACAGAGTCCGTCGGACCGTGGATGATGGCGGTGTTCCTGCTCGGTGCATTCGGCATCACCTTCTCGACGCAGTTCAACTACTTCGACGGCCGGCCACGGGTGATCTCGGCTGCCTGCCGGAACCTGTTCCGTCGCGTCGACAAGTGGAGCGGCGTCGAGACGGCTCCGGAGGGTGCAAGTAAGGTGTGGTACTCCGAGTACAACATCTGGCGGATCTCGATGATCATCTCGTTTATCGGTGCGGTGGCGATCATCGCGGGCGTTCCGGAACCGGTGTTCGTCGTGTTGGTTGCCTCGGCGCTTGCGGCGGTGATCGCTCCGGTCATCTTCTTTTTCAACTTCTGGTTCTGCCTCCGGGCGATTCCCGAGGACAGCAAGTTCTACCCCTCACGGTGGGAGATCTACTTCACGTGGGTGAGTCTCGCCGTGTTCACCTTCCTCGTCGGACTGTCGCTTTTGGCGATGTTCGACCTCATCCACATCTTCGTCCCGGGCGTCGAGCCGAACTGAGCGACGCCGGGAATTTCGTCGTTTGACCGCCTCGGGCGACGATTTTCCTCGGAAACCGCCCCGAATATAAGAAACATTTATTAAGAACTCGGCCACAGATACGATAGAACTCAGAGTCCGATGACCGATCGATTCACAGACTCGACTGCGGAGACCGTAATCGGCATTTTCATCGTCACGCTGACGATCGGAATGGTGGTGCTGGTCGGATCGCTGTTGCTTCCGGGTGTCGGTGCGTACTACGTCGGGGACATCGTACAAGACGAGTCGTACGGCACCGTACAGATCGACGAGGAAGACGGCGAACTCCGGATCACGGCGACGAGTCTGCTCAACGCCGCGGAGATCCACGTCAGAGGCGAAGCGATCGACGAATCCGACGAGCGAACACACCTGACGGCGGATGGAGAGACGCTCGTGATCGGACAGGAAAGCGACGTCCTGTCGGGAGATCTCCACGCCGGAGAGGCGATCGAACTCGTGATCCTCATCGACGAGGACGGTCAGTTACAGGAAGCACAGACCAGAACGTACGAACTCGAGGACACGTATCGGGCGGCGGAGACGTGACACTTTCCGACTGATACGGGACGATCGGCGACCGTCGGTGGTGTTCGAAAGCGCACCTCGACGGAGCCGTTTATAAAATATTCGTTCAGTTCTGTCGAACGACCGTCACCGGCATCGGAGCCCGCCGAACGACCTTCTCGGCGACGCTCCCGAGCAGCACCCGGTTGATTCCTCGTCGGCCGTGGCTTCCGATGATGATCTGGGAGATGTCGTTTTCGACGGCAAAGTCGACGATCTCCCGGTCGGGGGTCCCCTCGGTGATGCTGACGGAGACGTCGAGTTCCTTCTCACCGAGTCGCTGCTTGTACTCGGCCAGCAACTCCTCTACTTCCTCTCGCTTTGCTGCCTCCTGAAACACTCGGGTATCGGTCATCGGCGACCCGGACGGAATCACGTGCAGGAGGGTGATCCGTGTCTCCGACCCCGAGAACCGATCGTGAACGAAGTCGATCGCTCGCTCGGAGGGGTCGGAGTCGTCGACCGGGATCAGAATGTGTTCTGTGCTATCTGTCATTATCGTTCCAACAGTATGATACCGCGTCACATACTAAAAAGCAAGCCACCGACCCAAATGTTGCACTGCCGCGGGGCACCCCCGTGGAAGTCGATGGGGCGGCGAAGTGACTTCCGGCTCAGTCGGGGTGGCGGACGATGTGGACGTCGTATCGGGGGTCGTTCGAGACGTTCGCGCCGATGCTCGTCAGCGGCTGTGAGAAGCTTGCGGCGTTTTCGCTGCCGATGAACACGATTTCGGCGTCTGTCTCGCCGGCGACCTGTCGGATCGTCCGGACGATGTTCATCGTCGTCGAGGAGAACGGTTCGTCCTGTGGGTCCTCCGGGGTTTCGCTGCGAAACGTGGCCTGAGGAGCGATGTTCAGCGCCTGGTCGCGGAGTTCGAGGGCGAAAAGCTCCGGATCGAACGACGCCGGGTCGTCGGTCCAGCCGCGTTCGACCGCGAACGCCTCGTCGAGCGGGACGGCGGCGAGGACGACCACTTCCATGTCGAACACCTCCCCGAACTCCTGTGCACGACGCAGCGCCGCCTCCGCGAGCTCGGAGCCGTCGAACGGGACAAGCAGTGTCATACTGACACCCACGATAGCGCGTGTCTTTGCTCTTGGGACTGCCAGGTGAATCGAAACGGATAAACGACACAGACACCGAGATTGCGACGAGCCGAGGTAGCCTAGCCCGGCCAAGGCGGTTGCCTCGAGAGCAACTGTCCGAGAGGACTCGGGAGTTCAAATCTCCCCCTCGGCGTTTCTATCTCCGAACGGACGTGAGGAGATTCTTCGCCGTCGAGATTTGAACGAAACCCGGCGAGTGAGCACTGCGAGCGAGTCGGGATGTTGTTCACAATCTCTCCCTCGGCGCTTCTATCTCCCACGTGAGGAGACTGTACCGAAGTTTACACGCCGCCGTTGTAGTCGTGATCCTCGGTCCGGTTTTCGGCGAATCCGCCTCGGATTGCGATCCAGTTGATCACGCAGATGAACAGAATCGGCGGCATCAACAGGAAGCCCCAGAGCGGGTCGAGCCCCCAAAGGAGGATCAACACGAGATTCGCCGTCGCGAGGAGGAAAAACGGAATGATGACGAACAGGGCCTCCTTGCGGCCGCCGTCGAACCCACTCGAATCGTCGACCGGGTCGGACTCCGGCGGCGTTTCGGGTGCGTCGGTGTCGTCGGCCTCGATGCCGCTCATACGTTACGTTGTGTCTCCCGAGACAAAAACACCGCGGCGAGCGACCGGAGGAAGGCTGGCTGTGCAGTCACCACACCTGCGGCGACGAGTCCGGTCAGCAACGCGGCGAGCGGCGGCGTGTCCTGTTTCGATCAGAGGCGACCGCCACAGTCAGGATTTCGAGAGTGCCGCCTGCTCGGTGTCGTCCGTCGGGGTGGAGTGACGACGGCGGGCGAGCAGATAGCCGTCGGCGGAGTCGGAGTCCCGGGGGTGGGCATCTTGGACCCACAGCGTTCGGTCGGGGCCACTCAGACGGCGTGCCCACTCTCGGGCGAGGGCCTTGCTCCCGAAGCGTCGTCTGGGGCCGGATTCGGCGACCCAGGTGCCGGCGACGGAGCTGGCTCGTCTGGCCGAGGGCTTGACGCTGACGACGTACCCGTCGGTCACATCGGGAGGTAGATTCTCTCATGCGAAAAGCTTTGGTTCCGCTTGTCCCACTACCCGGTGATGGCACACGAGGCGACCGTTCGGGGACTCGGGGGCGGAGAGGACGAAGAACCACCGGCCGTGGTGCTCGAGGCTCGCGGAGAGGTGGTTCCGATATTCGTCAGCGCCGATCAGGCGAAGTCGATCGCTCACGCACTGGAGGGCAAGCCCTTCGATCGACCGCTGACGCACGATCTGTTCGTCGAGATGCTTACAGAGTTCGGCGGCGCGATCGATCGGGTCCGGGTCGACGGACTCTCCGAACAGACGTTTCTCGCGAAGATCGACGCCGACCGCTACGACGGCGGCGAGCGGACGGAACTCGTATTCGACGCCCGCCCGAGTGACGCGATCGCCCTCGCACTCCGTGTGGATTGTCCGATCCTCATCGCCGAAGTGGTCCTCGACGAGGCAGGGCAACCGCCGGAGGCATTCGACATCGAGTAGCGCCGTCGGGGCTGTCACCCGTCGTAGCGATCGGCCGCCGTCTCGAAGGACAACTCCGACTGTTCCTTGCTTCGTCTGGCCTCCGCGGCGGCGAGTGCCTCGGCGTCGGGAGCGACGTCGTCGTCGATCCGTCCCCAGGAGTCGTGGACGGTGGCGTGACACCACCGACAGAGGGTGACCGTGATCTCGTGGGAGAGTTCTCGGTCCGGATCACCGGCATACGAGAGGTGGTGTTGTTCGAGCAACGGTTGCGTGTCGTCGTGGGCGAGTCGCACCTCCGTCAGTCTGCAGCGTCGACACTCCGTGGCGCGCTCTCGGGCACGAAACTGCGGGCAGTCCTGCCAGTCCCACTCGCCCTCGGGATCCGCGGCGGGGCAGCGGAGGCCGTCGGCGTGGCGGCGGCGGGCAAACTCCGGAGCCGCCTCGGCGTGTTCTGCGGCGAACCGACACCGACCGTCGTCGGTGAGGTGATCACACCGTTCGACGACGGCGTATGGGTCGTCGACGCCGACGGACGTCCCCTGTGGCGTCTTTTCCATACCTCATCCGGGAGCCGATCGAAGTTGTATCCTCGGGTGGCAACCGATTTGATCGGTCGGGTGTTTCCGTCGGTATGGAGGTACTCGTCGGACTGGTCGGCTTCACGCTCGGGCTCGTGGCCTTCGTATTTCCGAGGGCGATCGCCGAAGCGATCGGAACGACTGCAGGTAAGCCGTCGACTGAGGTATGGACGCAGTTGGTTCGAGGGATCGGTGCTGCGATAGCGATCGGTTCGTTCGTGCTTCTGGTGTGATCTGAGCGATCACGTCGTCGCCGGCAGATCCTCGAAGAACCGGCTGTGAAAGCCGAACGGAACAGCGTGAGGAAGCGGTGCCCGCGCGCGAAGCGAGAGTGTTTCGGCGTCGAAGACGAGCAGCGTCGTCCGTTTCGCGTCGGTGTCGAGCGCTGGCGCGAGGACGACTCCATCGTCGGGGCCTTCGGCGTCCGGGCGCTGAATCATCTGTGGCTCCTCGACGTAGACCCCGTTCGACCACCACTCGGTGGCCGACTCGGTTCGGCTGTCGAACTTGAGGAGGCCGTTTGCACCCTGCCGGTCCGTCGCCTGTGCGTAGACGTACCGGTGTTTTCGGCCACGCACGCTTTGGGTGACGGTGGGAAGTTCGAGCCCGCCGGTGTGACACCGTCGACGGGAAATGCTGCCGTCGAGGCCGATCTCGAAGCGTTCGTACTGCCCGGGTGGTGCCAACTCGAAGGCGTCGCCACCGAGTGCATCGAGTGTGAGCGCATCGAGGATGTCGGCGTCCTCGAAGGTGACCGAATCGAGCACGATTCGATCGGCCGCTTCGTAGGCATTGATGTGGTGAAAGACAAAGAACGGATCGATAGTTTCGTCGACGACGACCGAACCGTCCGCCCGGTCGACGACGACGATCCGGCTCTGTCTGGTGTCGTCGTAGACGAGTGCGTCGAGCAAGCCGTCGTTTCCGGGTTTGAGGACCCGTGAGAGGGCGATCCGAAGCGGCGGTTCGACGAACACGACGTGCTCTGCGGTGGCAGCGATATCGTGGACGTACCCCGGGCCGTCGGCAGGGATCGTCGCGAGGAGGTTCCGTTCGGTCGAGTTCGGTGGAATCTCGAATACGTGATACCGGGAGGTTCGGCCGAATCGAAGGCCGAGGCCGACTGCGGTTCCATCCGGACAGGAGGCGAGGTGGGCGGTTCGGAGGTGGGTTTCGATATCGTCCGTGAACTCGAATGCGCCACGGGTTTCGAGTGAGTTCGGATCGAATTCGACGGCTCTTGGTGCCTCCGTTAATGCGACGAACCGGTCGTCGAACCGAGCGACGTGAACGTTTGCGTTGTCCGTCGGTTCGGGTGGGCCGAGGGACCGTATCCAGCGGGTGGCGAGTTCGATCAATCCGGGGGCGGTGGCGAACTCGCCGGATCGGTCACCGTCGAGTGCCCGCCGTCGGGCGTCGGTCCGGAGGAATCTGTTGCTGAAGTACACCGACCCGTCCTCGAAGCCGTATCGGCGCAGCATACCGAGGCCATCGAACCAGTGAGTGACGCGCTCGCCGCCGATTTCGAATCGGCCCGGGCCGTTGTGGATCAGTGCTCCCGAGAGCCACGAGGGAATCTCGCCGTCGACTGGAAGCCGTCGGTTCGATAGCTCCACGTCCAGCGATTGGAATCCGAGTTCGTACGCGCGACTGCTCGACACGGCAGCCGGTTGGGTGCGAAGATGAATAAACGTCCGTATCGCCCCGGCAGCCGGGGGTTTTTATCCGATGACGGATCACCACCGCCTGTGCGCGTCGTCCACGAAAACACGGGACGGATACTCGCCGACGAGGTCGAGGTGGCCGACTCGCTCGTCTCGAAGGGTCTCGGACTGATGTTCCGGCGATCGATTCCGGAGGGATACGGCCTCGTGTTCCGGTTTTCGACGGCGAAGCCGCGGGGGTTACACATGGTTTTCGTCCCGTTCGACATCGACGCGATCTGGCTGTGTAAGGGCCGTGTGGAAGCGGTCGAGCGACTGTCGGCGTGGACCGGCCACGGGCGGGCGGCGGCCGACACCGTCGTCGAGTTACCGGCCGGGGCAGCGGCGGATGTCGAGGACGGTGACCGGATCACGATCGAGAAATCCGGGGGTTCGGGCGAATCACCAACTTCTTAACTGCGCGTGTCGTGTGATCGAGTGACTATGTCGGATCACGACACCGAGGATAGAGGAAGTCGCCGCAAGGCGGCTGGTCGAGAAATTCGACCGCTCGTCCGATAGTCAGGATTCTACCGTGACACAACTGTTCGGGGGACACCCAGCGACGGCTCCCCTCTCCGACTGTGAGGTATCGTTCCTCGATACGACCCTGCGCGATGGCGAGCAGGCACCCGGGATTTCCTTGACACCCGATGAAAAAGCCGACATCGCCCGGGAACTTGACGAGGCGAACGTGAGCGTCATCGAGGCCGGCAGCGCCTGTACGGGCCCCGGTGAGCGGGAGACGATCACCCGCGTGACGGGACTCGGGTTGGACGCTCGCGTGACGAGTTTTGCCCGTGGCGTCAGAAACGACATCGATCTGGCGATCGACTGTGACGTCGACGGGGTGAATCTCGTCGTTCCCGCGAGTGACCGACACATCGAGGAGAAACTCGAAACGACACACGAGGCGGTCGTCGAGAAGACGACGACCCTCGTCGAATACGCCAAGGATCACGGGCTGTGGGTCGAGGTGCTCGGCGAAGACGGCTCTCGGGCCGATCTGGCGTTTCTGACGGAGCTGATGTCGGCGGCGATGGACGCCGGCGCGGATCGGATCTGTGCGCCGGACACCGTCGGTCACGCCACCCCGGATCGAATGCTCGAAATCTACAGCCGGCTGTCGGATATCGGGCCGACGTCGACCCACACCCACGACGACCTCGGATTGGCGGTGACGAACGCACTCGTCACCGTCGCCGCCGGGGCGGATCTCGTCCACGGGACCATAAACGGCATCGGCGAGCGGGCCGGAAACGTCGCCATAGAGGAGGTCGCTATCGCGCTCGATCACGGCTACGGCGTCGAGACCCTGGAGACGGAGCGGCTGTACTCACTCGCACAGCTCGTCTCCTCGTCGACCGGTGTGCCGCTCGCACCGAACAAGGCCGTCGTCGGACAGAACGCCTTCACCCACGAGTCGGGGATCCACACCGACGGGACGCTGAAGGACGATGCGATGTACGAGCCGTATCCGCCGGAGAAGGTCGGCAGGGAGCGACGGCTCGTACTCGGGAAACACGCCGGACGCGCCGGCGTCGAAGCCGCACTGAGGGAACACGGCATCGAGGTCACGGGTGACGAACTCGGTGAGATCGTCTCACGGGTGAAACAGCTCGGTGACCGCGGCAAGCGGGTCACGGACGCCGATCTGTTGACGATCGCCGAAGAGGTACAGGGACGGGAACACGACCGTCGCGTCGAGTTGCTCGATCTCACGGCGGCGTCGGGCAGCGGAACGCCGACGGCGTCGGTCCGACTGAGCGTCGACGGACACGAGCGGATCGCCTCCGGGACCGGCTCCGGACCGGTCGATGCGGCCATCGCAGCCGTTCGAGAAGCGCTCGGGACCGCCGCCGGCGTACAGCTCGATTCCTACCACGTCGACGCCATCACCGGCGGCACGGACGCCGTCGTCACGGTCGAGGTGGAGATGTCACGCGGCGATCGGACGGTGACTGTCACCGCATCTGATTCTGACATCACCACGGCGTCCGTCCGGGCGATGGTCGACGGTCTCGACCGACTGCTCGCAGACGATACGGTGCCGATTCGAGCGGACGACTAGAAGTCGGCCGCAAATCGACTCCCGGCCGACTGTTCTGTCTGTGTTTCGCCGCCGTTTCGACAGCGACTGCTGGGCCGTTTTTGTAGCCAACGAGCCGTATCTTTGCAGTCAACGAGCCGTATCTGTCACAGCCGCGCGTGCGGCGCGGCGTTGACGGTCCGTGGGCTTCAGAACCGATGGGACCGGCCGATATGTCTTTGAAAACCATTGAGCTCCATCAGATTCCATACAGAGGAAAGTCTTATATACACAGGTGACGTGGATACAGTTACGATGATGAACTACACCGCACCCATCGACACGGCATTCGAACTGCAGCGATCGACGATCGAGAGCAGCCAGCAGGCTCTCGAAACCGCCGTCGACGCACAAAAGCAGTTCAACGACGCCGCCGTCGACTCCATCGGCACCGTCGAGGAGACCCAACAGCAGAGCGTCGCCATGTTCCGCGACGCGGTTCACAGCTACCTCGACGCCGTAGAGTCCTCGACACCTGGCGCCGAGGAGTCCTTCGCGGACGTTCGGAAGGCCGTCGACGACGGCTTCGACGAGTTCGAATCGGCCCACGCCGAGGCGATCGACGCCATCGAGAGCGAACTCGAAAACGGCGTCGAGACCTACGACGAGTTCGTCGCAAGCTACCTCGAAGCCGTCGAGGATCTGGTCGCGACGCTTCTGGAGGGTCACGAGGAACTCGAAGCCCAGACCGTCGAAATGGTCGAGGACCTCGAAGCCCAACTCGAAGAGGTCCAAGAGCAGGTCGAGGGGCAACTCGAGGAAGCCCAAGAGCAGATCGAAACGCAGGTCGAGGAGATCCAGACGCAGGTCGAGGAGATTCAGGCGCAGGTCGAATCCCAGATCGAAGAGATCCAGGAAAGCACGCAGGCGTCGCTGGAAGCCTGATTCGGCCAAAGTAGCGGAGGCGTCGGCGGTCACATATCGTATTTTATATATACCCTCCCGAGACCCCGGGACGGAATGCGTTCCACTCACTTTTTAGGTACACGCGCGGTACGGGGAGTATGACGCGAATCGTCGTGGTCGACAACCACGGGCAGTTCACGCATCTCGAAGGGCGTGCGCTGCGGGAGCTTTCGGGCGTCGACACGGAGACGGTCGACAACGAGACACCACCGGAGGCGGTCGATGCCGACGGCTTCGTCCTCTCTGGTGGTCCGTCGATGGATCGGATCGGTCGGTCGGCCGAGTACCTGCAGACGGACGTACCGGTGTTGGGCATCTGTCTCGGCATGCAACTGATGGCGACGGAACTGGGCGGTCGGGTCGGGTCGGGAGAGTACGGCGGGTACGCCGACGTCACGGTCGAGGTGACCGAGGATGACGATCCACTGATCGGCTCACTCGCACCCGAAACGCGGGTGTGGGCGAGTCACGCCGACGAGGTGAAGGAGCTACCGCCGGGATTCGTCCGAACGGGATCGAGTGACGTCTGTGACATCGAATCGATGAGCGACACCGACCGTGATCTCTACGGCGTCCAGTGGCATCCGGAGGTTGCCCACACCGAGGAGGGCGACGCGGTGTTCGAGAACTTCCGGGCACTGTGTGAGTAGCGGGCCGACCGTCGGAGGAAGCGATGAGTCGAACGCAGGGTAACCTCGCCGCACTCTCGCGGTTCGTCTTTCGAACGCCCGACTGGTCGTTGAGTCTCTTCGTCGCACTGCTCGTCGCCGCCATCGCCGGCATCGCCGCCTTCGATTCGAGGTTCATGCTCGACGACGCCGGTCAGGGAATCTTCTACATCGGCGTTCCGACCGTCGTCGCCGTCTTTCTGACACCGCCGCTGGATCGACGACTCGGCGGACAGCTCACGTACAACCGATCTGCGCTGCTCGCGGTGGTCTGTGAGATGCTGCTCGTCGTCGTACTCGTCGGGGCGGCGGTCGTCGCCGCGGTCTCCGGACTGGGACAGCGGTTTATTTTCGACGCGCTTCTCGTCGGGCTGGCGTCGATCTTCGCCGTCCGACTGTTCGTCGTCGTGGCCGTCTCCAGACAGTCACTGCCCGTCGCCGTACTGCCGGCGAGTGTACAGACCGTCGCCGGGGCGGCGATGCTTTTTGTTTACGGTGGGATGTTCCGGGAACTCCCGGTTTCGGGTGCCACAGCCGAACTGTTCGCACGCGCCGACCGAGCGCCGGCGGCACTGTCCGTCGTGACGCCGCGGGACTTTCTCGTTCTCGGCGTCGTCTGTGGAATCTACGCCGCCGCGGTCGGACTGTTCGTCGTCGCCATCGACCGCCCGTGGCGACGGAGCCTCGGCGTCTCCGTGCTCGATTTCGTTGCCGGCTTCATCGGCCACATCGCCGAGGACTCCCGCGAGTTGGAGGAGTTTTTCACGACGCTCGGCGAGACGTGTGTCGTTCCGGTCACCGTCTGTTCGATCCGACGACTCGACGACGGGACAGAGAAGGCGCGGTTCGTACTCCCGACGGTTCACCCGGGGCCGATGGGCGATATCGGCGGCGGCAACCTCCCGGAACGGATCGCCGAATCGACCGACGGACTGGCGTTTCCACCCCACGCGACCGCCGGCCACGATTTCAATCTCGTCAGCGAACGAGAGGTCGATCGACTGCTCGAAGCAGCCGAAGACGCCGTCGAGACGATCGAATACGGACCCACCGCGAGCCGGGGGATTCGGACACAGGAAGGCGATTCGAAGCTCTTGGGGCAGGCGATCGGAGACGGTGCATTCGTGACCGCGACACACGCACCGGCTCCGGCCGACGACGTCGCCTTCTCCGTCGGACTGTCGACGGCCGCGGAGATTCGCTCCGGTGGAATCGAGGACGTACTCCTCGTCGACGCACACAACTGCAACGACGGCCTCGAAGGCGAGGATCTGGGACACGTCTCGCCCGGGTCACAGCGGTCCGTCGACATGATGACCGCCGGTCGTCGTCTCGGGGAGATGCTCGCCGCTGCGGAGCGACACCAGCTTTCGGTCGGCGTCGCGGCCGAACCGACCGACTGGACGCCCTCGGAGGGCATCGGTCCACTCGGCGTCCGGGCGGCGGTCTTCGAGGTCGACGGCCACCGGACGGCATACGTACTCGTCGACGGGAACAACATGGAACCGGGGGTTCGGGAGCGACTACTCGAATCGATTCCGACCGAAGAAGCCGAGGTGCTGACGACGGACACCCACGTCGTCAACACGATGGAGGCGACGAATCAGGTCGGCGACGCGGTCGACGTGGCCGATCTGTCCGCCGTCGTGTCCGACGTCGTCGAAGCGGCTATCGAGGACGTCGAATGTGTCGAAGCCGGAATAGCGACGAGACAGACCGAGGTAACGGTGTTCGGCAACGATCGCACCGAGACACTCGCTTCGACGGCCAACGCCATGATCGGGATGGGGGGTGCCTTCGCCGTCGTCGTCGTCGGTGCCGCCGTGGTCGTGAGCCTGCTCGTTTTCCTGTTCGTCTAGTCGGAAAAGAGGTCGTCGACCGCGTCCTCGGCGGCTTCGATCGCTGACTCGACGATGGCGTCCGGATCGGTGTCGGTGTCGTCCGGCGGGTTGAGGTAGACGTCTATTTCGAGGGTTCCGTCCTCGAAGCGGACGGTCACGTCGAAATCACGCAGCGAGGACTGTTTGTACTCCGAGAGGATCACGCCTTCGGCGGCATCCGAGGCGGTCTGGACGACCGTCTCGTCGCTCGGTGCGGTCACGCTCTCAGGCGCCGCCGGCACCCGGGCCACCGGGGCCGCCCATCGGGCCGCCACCGCCGCCACCCTGCAGCATCTCCTGCAGTTCGGTCTGCAGTCCCTCGAACTGCTCTCTGACGCGCTCTTCCTGCTTTTCGAGCGTCTCGACGCGGACTTCGAGGCTGTCGACCTTCTCCTCGAGGTCGCCCTGGGCGTCGTCGTAGTTCGTCTTGATCATCAGTTCGCCGACCTGACGGTACATCGTCGTGTCCTCGTCGATGTCCTCGAGCGTCTCCAGTGCCGTTCGGGACTCCTGCAGCGACGTTTCGGCCTGCTGTTTCTGTTGTGCGACCTGCTGTGCTGTCTCCTGGAGATCCTGTAGCTCCTCGATTTTCTCCTGTGCTTCCGGCGGCAAGTTACCCTGCATACCACGTCTCTGGAGTTCGGTACTCAAAAAGCCGGGGTTTCGCCCCGGACGACGGATTCGGCGACTTCGATAAGCGAACTCCAGGTGTTCAGACCGGCTCGGAGCGCGACGAGGTCCTCGGCGTCGACGACGACAGTAAGGGTCGATCCGTCGCGCTCGACGACGGCACGGCACCGGTCGTCGGCGATTTCGCCACACTCCACTTCGACGGCGGCGGTGACGACGGCAGCCGTCGTCTCGTCGTCGAAGTCAAACTGGAGCGAAGCGGAGTGCACGGCGGCGGTCGTTTTATTCGACGGGGATCTCTTTGACGTCGCGGCTGCGTTCCTTCAGGAGGACGCGGTGGCCGCAGTACGGACAGCGAACGCCGCCGTACTCGTCGAGTTGCACGTCGCGCTTACAGCGGGAACACTTGTAGCTCATCGTTACTCGCTTTCGTCGCCGAT
This sequence comes from Natronomonas sp., assembly GCA_040409725.1. GTDB lineage: Archaea > Halobacteriota > Halobacteria > Halobacteriales > Haloarculaceae > Natronomonas. Next base: position 18,409 of record JARWGK010000079.1, on the reverse strand, counting down.
TGCGGCGCGGATCGATCGCCGAACGGTCTTGCCGGCCGGCGTCTGGGGGACGTAGGCCCCGCCGGTGAATTTCTCGCCGGTTTCCTCGTTGACCCACATGCCGGTTCCGATCCGTTTGACGTCGTCGCCGTCGACGGTCGCAGACTCCATCTGTCCCTCGATATCGTCGACGCGTCGGCGCGAGACCCGCCCGTATCGGGCACCGAATCGGCCCGAGCTACCGGTACTGTTTTTCGACATACCAATAAATCGTCCCAGCGGACGCATAAACCCCACGTTTCGGCCTGCTCACCGGGTCGGATCTGCCGTCGATCCGGTCACTCGTGGAGGTCGGCCTCGGTGAGCGCCTCGTTGAGGTCGGCCCGAACGACCTCCCCCTGCTTTCGGTTTCCGGCGGTCGTGACGATGCGGTTTTCCTGAACGCTCGACCCGTCTCGAATCAGGAGTCGAACGTTGCCGGTGTCGTCGGCACGCGTGGCCTTCGCCCGGACGCCGGTGCGGGACCCCGAGCCACCGGCGTCGATCGGTCCCGGGATGACCTTCTTCACGTGTGGGTGTTCGGCGACGACGGACAGCGCCTTCTGTCCGTCCCGGTCGCCGATGAGCGTCGAGTGACTCCCGCCCAGTTTCTCCGACAGCGACGCCTCGACGACCTCGAGTGGTTCCTCGCCGCGACGACGACGCACCGCCTCGATCGGGTCCTCGCCGGTGACCCGATACAGCGGCTGGTGGATCTCCGCCCGGACCGCAGCCAGCGTCTCACGGTCGCCGGTGGCGTACACCTCCTCCGGCCGTTTGCGGTGGACCTCTTCGGTGATTCGTCCGGCGTAGTTGCGGAGTTCCGTCGGCACCCAGCGCTCGTCGTCCTCCGGGGTGGTGGTGACGGTGCGGGCGGAGACGACATCGCCGTCGTAGAGGCTCGTGATCGTCGCCCGCTCTCGGCCGAGTTCGAGGACGACGATTTCGGCGTTTTCGGTGTGACAGACCAGACAGTAATCGCCCGGTCGCTCGAGTGGCGTCCCACAGCGCCGACACTCCATACCGCCGATAGCGCCTCTCGCTGTATAAGGGGGACGGTCGATGGAGGCCGTCACGACATCTCGATCGGATCACACTTCAGAAACTCCCGGAGAACGACCGTCGCGTAGGCGCCTTTCGGCAACCCGAAGCTGAACCGAAGCGGATCGCGTCGGATCGAAAGATCGGTGGTGAGCAAGATTGCGCGACGCGTCCCGTCGGAGTCGAAGGCCCCCGGGAGCGCGAAATCGGCGGGTTCGATTCCGAGATCCGAGCAGACCGACCGTTCGATCGCACCGATTTCACCGTCGGCAAACTCGGTGTCGGTGCCGACAAGTGGCGCGGTGACGAACGCCCGCCCGCGCTCGCAGTGTCTGGAGACGGTGTCGACTCGATCGGCGTCGACACGCTGTGTCCGCCCGGGGTCGGGAAGTCCGTCGTCGTCGGCGAAACAGACGACGTCACCGGCAACCGGTCGGTCAAACGGCAAGCCACGGTCGAGTCGCTCCGAGAGGACGAGGTTGAACGCGTACGACTGTGCGGCGTTTACAAGTAGCGTCTGGAGGTTGCTCGGAAGCGTCTGGAGTGCCTCCAGGTGGTCCGCCGTCGTCTCGTCACCCTCTGTGAGGCGGCTTGCGATCGCCCGTTCGTATCCCAGCCCACCCGGGAGGAGTTCGTCTGCACGGTGCCACGCGCGGGTTTCGGCGAGTTCCCGTCGAGCGGCCGACGTTCGTTCGGGTTCGGACTCGCTCGTTTCACAGACGTACCGGACGGCGGCGGACTCGAAATCACCCCGGACGATATCCAGTCCGACGCGGTGGGTGATCGGTCGAAGCGATCCGAAGCGCTGTGAGCCGAAGTAGTTCGGAACGCCGAGTGGGTCGGCGTTGTCGAAATCGAAGCCGGATCCGGCCGTAGAGTCCGGTCGGCCACTCGCTGCGAACACCCGGAGTTCGGTGGCGATCGCCTCGGCTCGCGTCGGCTGCTCGGGGGCTTCGACACGGATCTCGAAGTCGTTGCCGAGGAGGTCGCCGAACAGCACCGGGCGGCCTGCCCGTCCGAGGACCTCGACGTCCGCATCGCGGACCGACGGCAGTTCCTCCCGCTCGGTTCGCACCGAAAACAGCTGTGTCGTGACGGCGTGTTTGTCCTTCGTCCCGGCCCAGGAGACCCGTTCGCGGCTGATTCCGAGGCGATCCGAAAGCTGTGAGGCGAAGTCGTTCGTGTCCCAGCGACGAAGCGTCGCCCGAAAGACGAGGTGTGGATACGATCCGGGATCGGCGGTCGGCGGGTGGAGGTCGACGGCGAAGGATTCCCGCTCTCGGACTCGGAATGCCTCCGGATCGGCACGGAGGCGACCGCCGGTGCCGTCGGTCTCGGAGACGTAGTACTCGATTCCGACGGCGCGTTCACGGGGGTGACCGGGGCGCATAGAGAGGGAAGTGTGGCGAGAGATAAAGCGGTTTGTCTCTCGTGGGACAGATCCGGAGGTCGGCGGAAACTGAAACTGTCTTCCGATACGGCTCCAAGTTGGAGATATGGACCTCTTTACACCCTTCGAGTGTCGCGGCGTGACGGCCCGAAATCGGATCGTCGTCTCGCCGATGTGTCAGTACTCCTGTGAGGACGGGGATGGTCTCGCGACGGAGTGGCACCGCGTTCACCTCGGCAGTCGGGCGGTGGGCGGTGCCGGGATCGTCTCGACGGAGGCGACGGCCGTCACGCCGCGCGGTCGCATCTCGCCACAGGATCTGGGCATCTGGAGCGACGACCACGCCGCCGCACTGGAACCGATCGTCGAATTCATCGACGCACAGGGCGCGACGTCGATGATTCAACTCGCCCACGCCGGACGAAAGGGGTCGACTCGACGGCCGAGCGACGGCGGCGGCCCGATCCACGGCGACGACGGCTGGACGCCGGTCGGACCGACGGCGGAGCCGTGGCCGGCCGACGAACCGCTTTCGGTGGAACGCCTCGACGAGACGGGGATCGAACAGATCGTCGACGCCTTCGCCGACGCCGCCGTCCGTGCCGTCGACGTCGGCTTCGATATCGTCGAACTGCACGCGGCACACGGCTACCTGCTCCATGAGTTCCTCTCACCGGCGACCAACACCCGATCGGACGCCTACGGCGGCGACTTCGAGAGCCGAACTCGTCTGCTTCGGGAAGTCACCGAAGCGGTCAGGGAGTCGATCCCGGAATCGACGCCGGTGTTCGTCCGCGTCTCCGCGACGGACTGGCTCCCCGACAGGGACTCCTGGACCGTCGAGGACTCACGACGACTGGCCGGTGACCTCGAACCGCTCGGCGTCGATCTGATCGACGTTAGCTCCGGCGGCCTCCACCCCGATCAACAGATCCCCGACACCGGAGCCCACTATCAGGTCCCCTACGCCGAAACCGTCGGCGAAAGCGGCGTTCCGGTCGGCGCCGTCGGGAAGATCACCACCCCCGAAGGGGCCGACGAGATCGTCAGAAACGGGCGAGCGGACCTCGCCATCGTCGGACGCGAGCATCTGCGGGACCCCTACTTCGGAATTCGTGCCGCAGAGGAGCTGGGCCACGACGCGCCGATCCCACGGCAGTACACCCGCGGGTTCTGAAAAGGATCAGTACAGCGAGAGGTCGCCGGTGACCTTGTCGACGATGTTCTCCGGACCGGGACCGACGGCGAGTGCCGTGACGGTCCCGGACTCCAGCTGTGTGTGGCCGGCATCTCGGATCAACGAGTAGGGAAGCCCCTCCCTTCGGGCCGTCTCGGCGAGTTTCTGGAGTTCCGATTCACCGGAGCCTTTCAACACGACCTTCTTTTGTCCGCCGGATTTCCACTCGCTTTGTGCCGACGCCGACGCGGATTCGTAGGCCGAAAGCGACGCGTGGGCCACCTGCGCGGCGAGTTTCCCCTCGCCCATCCCGAGGTCGGTGCGGGCGACGATTGCCTGTTTCATACGCCATTTCGGATTGGCATATATAAAAGACCGATGCTGGAGTCGGCGCAGGGGGCGCCGACGGAGGCGGCCGATGGGACGAATCCGTCGTGGCCGCCGTCGAGAGCGGTACCTTCATGTCTCCGTCAGCCACCATACCGGTATGATACTCTCCGATGTGGACATCCGCCGTCGACTCGAGGACGGCGACATAGAGATCGAGCCGCTGGAGGATCCGGAGTTGCAGATCCAGCCGGCGAGCGTCGATCTACGCCTCGGTCGAGAGTTTCTGGAGTTCCAGCGGACGAACATCTCCTGTATCCACCCAAACAGCGAACAGGAAGTCGAGGAGTACGTAGACGAGACGTACGTCGACGACGGCGACGAGTTTATCCTCCACCCCGGGGATTTCGTCCTCGGGACGACGATCGAGACGGTTGGGGTTCCCGACGATCTGATCGCCCACGTCGAGGGGCGGTCGTCGCTCGGCCGTCTGGCGATTGTGGTGCATGCGTCGCTGCCGTACGACGAGGAGGTGTTCCTGTGGACGCCGGAAGACGGGTTTGGCTTCTACGAGATCGGAGACATCGTCGAAAACGAACGCCCGGCGCGAGCCGTCTCGTTCGATCCGAGGACGCTCCGTGTGAGCACCCACCGGGTCACAGACTACATAACGAATCCGACAAAGCGCATCTATCGGGTCACGCTCGAATCGGGTCAGGAAGTACACGTGACGCGGGATCACAACCTCTTCACGCTCGACTCGACGGGTGGGGTGACCCGCATTCCGAGTGAGGAGGCAGAAGGGACCAGGGTTATGGTTCCGGGAACGCTGCCGAAATCACCGAGTGAGGAGACCGAACTCGATCTCGTTTCGATGTTCGAAGGCGACGGTGAGATTATCGCCTACGCAAGCGATGGGTTTGGAGCCGTCGAGTGGAACGAAACGGTGCCGGCGGTCTCACAGCGTCACTACGATTCACGGGACGCGGCTCCGCTATCGTGTGTGTCGTCGGTCGAGACCCCTGCGGAAGCCGAGGTTGCGTTCAAACAGAGCGATACCCGAATTCCGCGGTACCTCGATGTTACCCCCGAATTCGGGTGGGTTCTTGGGCTGTACATTGCTGAGGGGTCAGCCCGACGGAAGCAGATACAGTTTGCCAACAAAGACGGAGCGTATCTGGATCGGGTCGCCCGATGGTTCGAAACGTACGGCATCGACGTCTACAGAAACGAGCGAGACAGCGGCGTCGAGCATCTCACCGTCTGTTCGGCACTCTGGTCGAGGATATTCCGTCACCTCGCCGGCTCCGGTGGTGAAAAGAACATTCCAGACCGCGCGTGGAACTGGCCGGATTCTGTCCTCGAAGCACTGCTCGAAGGGCTCCTCGATGGAGACGGCTGCCGCCGGGAGCGCCGGGATACCCTCTATACGGCCAGCGAGGCACTCGCAAGTCGGGCGATGTACCTCGCGGCTCGACTCGGACTCCAGACGTCGGCCTACAGCAGACGTCGGGAGACCTACATCGAGCCGAGTGACGTGTACAACGAGAGTGTTGAGTGGGCGATCGATACTGCCGAGGACACACACAAGCGTGGGCAGTACGTCCCGACCCCGAGTTCTCTACTCCGTGATCTCCGTGAGGAGGCAGGGTTGACGATGAGTGACGCTGCCGAGGCGATGGGATATGCCTCGAAATCGAGCGTGTCGAACGTCGAAAATGAGGAATACGACGCTGTGAAGCGAGAGACGCTGTGTAGGTTCCGAGATGCATACGCCGAGGCAGGGGCCGATACGACACGCTTGGATCAGATACTCAGGGAAGATATCCGGTTCGAAACAGTGCAGTCCGTCGAGGAGACGGATCGTGTCGAAACGACGTACGACCTCGAAGTACAGCCGAACGGCAAGACGATCGAGAACTTTTTGGGAGGACGCGGCGGCGTCTTCCTGTCGAACACCGCCGGCCTCTGTGATCCGGGGTACCGGGGCCAGATCACCCTCGAACTGTCGAATCTAGGAACCGCACCGGTCGCACTCACGCCGGGAATGCGAATCTCGCAACTGACTTTCACCGAGTTGAAGACACCGTCGGAGCGACCTTACGGCGCGGAGCGTGGATCGAAGTATCAGGGACAGAAAGGACCGCAGGCGTCGAGGATTCAGGGGGATCGTGAGTTCGGAGGCGACCAGTGAGCATGACGATGCGAACCTCGCTGAGAACGAACCGAGTTCGGAGGCGACCAGTGAGCATGACGATGCGAACCTCGCCGAGAACGAACCGAGTTCGGAGGCGAGCAATGACCACGGCGGTGGGAGTCTCGCCGAGAACGATTGGAGTTCGGAGGCAGCCGACAGCCGGAGAGTCGGAACCCGGATCGAGAATCGGTGTGGATCAGAACTGTTGTTGTTTTGAACATCATTTTCGTTGTTTTACTCGACAACAATCGGCTCGGGCGACGGGGGCGAGACGGTGACATGAAGTTCATCGAGGAGATCGTCGTCGAGGAGTTCCTGCCGACGTTTCGCTCGGAGTTGGCTGCCGAACTCCGTGACCGCGGACTCACGCAGAGTGAGGTGGCAACGGCACTCGGGATCAGTCAAAGCGCCGTCTCGAAGTACGCACACGGCGAGGTGAACACGAACGAGCAGATCAGTGGCGACGAGCGGTTTCAGGAGTTGATCGATCGCCTCGGCGAGGGGCTTGCAACCGACGAAATGAGTCGGGTGCAGGCACTCGTCGAAGCCGAGGTGTTCATCCGACAACTGGAGCGGGCGGATCTGCTCGCCGGACTCCACGAGGAGGCGTTCCCGCCGCTTTCGGGATACGAAGAGACGTTCGACATCCACGACGCCGAGGGCGGAATCAGGGAAAGCGAACGGGTGCTCGCCTCCGTTCGTCGGGGGGTTCGAGGTCTCGAACGGACGAGCGGGTTCACCGGAATGATCCCGGCTGTGGGTTCGAATCTCGTTGAGTCGCTGTCGGATGCGGAGACGATCGACGACGTTGCCGCGATCCCGGGTCGTATCCTGGACGTCAAAGGAAAGACGACGGTGCCGGGCGACCCGGAGTTCGGCGTTTCAGAACACGTCGCAGGTGTGTTGCTCGCGGCACGGGACGCCGGCAGCGACGCCAGGGCGGCACTGAACGTCCGGTACGATGAGGACCTGCTGTCCGAACTGTCCGAGCGGGGCCACGTCGCCGTCGAGTTCGACCCCAGACGGAGCGTCGCCGAGGCGATCGAGGACGCACTCCAGACGAACCCGGAGGCCGACGTACTGTATCAGACCGGTGGGTTCGGGATCGAACCGGTCGTCTACATCCTCGCGGGGGATGCGACGGCGGCCGTCGAAATCGTCCGCGAGGTCTGTTGAACGTGGATACCGAAGCCTACTACAGTCGGTGGGCGACGGCGTACGACGTGGTGGCGACGGCACCCGGAATCGGACGGTGGCGACGGGCGGCCGCCGAGGCGGTCGCCACCCCGGGCGACACGGTCGTCGAAATGGGGTGTGGAACCGGAGCGAACGCACCGTATCTTCGGGAACAGGTCGGGCCGAACGGACGGGTTGTCGGCGTCGACGTGACGGAAGCACTGCTTCGGCGGGAGCGAACCCGACCGCTCGACGGCGTACTCCGGGGTGACGCGACGCGACCTCCGATCCGGGATGTCGATGCAATCCTGGGGACGTTCGTCTGTGGGATGTTCGAGGATCCGGCGGCGGCCGTAGAGCGGTGGTGTGAGATCGTCGGCCCCGGTGGTCGGGTGGCGATCATGAACGCGACGGCGACCGAAAGCGCGGTCGGACGACCGCTGAATCCACTTTTCAGGGCCTTCGTCGAGATCGGATCACCCGGTGCCGGAGCGTGGGACGTCGTCTCGGCGATCGTTCGCAACGGTGGGAGCCCCGACCGTCTCGATGACCGGGTGTCTGCCGCGAGAGACGCCCTCGTCGCACGGACGGAGCGGCGACGCTTCGAGACGTTCGGCCTCGGGTTCGTCGGGTTGTTGTCGGGGACGGTTTCGGCCTGATTGCGGCGTGTGTCGATCGCGTCGGGATCGAGTCGGGGGTACAGTTATTGGTTGTGTCGACGTAACACACATCATGGCAACGACACTCGATCCACAGGTCGAAGAGTTTCTCCACGGGCTTTCCGAACAGGGATTGCCACCGCTGTATCGGCTGTCCCTCGCGGAGGCCCGGGAAACGTATCGGAATCTCAGCGTTTCCTCGGATCCGATCGAAACGGTTGGATCTGTCGAGAACCACACGATTCCCGGTCCCGCGGGCGAAATTCCGGTCCGAGTTTACAGGCCGGCAGAGAAGGGACCGTTTCCGCCGGTCGTGTTTTTTCACGGTGGCGGCTGGATGCTCGGCGATCTCGACACGCACGATGGGCTCTGTCGGGTGCTGGCGAATGAGGCGAACTGTGTCGTGGTTTCTGTCGGATATCGTCTCGCCCCGGAGAATCGATTCCCGGATGGACTCGAGGACTGTTATGCCGCAACCCGGTGGGTCGACAACAATGCCGAAACGATCGGCGCAGAGTCCGGCGCGTTGGCCGTCGCCGGTGACAGTGCCGGGGCGAATCTGGCCGTGGCCGTCGGACTGCTCGCCCGCGATCGAGGCGGCCCAGACATCGATCATCTGACGCTCGCCTATCCAGTTACGAGTTACGACTTCCAGACCGACTCCTACGAGGAAAACGCCCAGGGATACTTTCTGACACGAAAGGACATGGAACGCTTCTGGAGTGGATATCTTCGGAGCGAATCCGACGGTACACACCCGTATGCATCACCACTTCGGGCGGAGCGACTTGAGGAACTTCCGGCGAGCTTTGTCCTTACGTGTGGCTTCGACCCACTTCGAGACGACGGGCGACGGCTGATCGAGCGCCTTTCGGAGGCGGGCGTTCGAACCCGTCATCTCGAGTACGACGATATGATCCACGGGTTCCTGACGATGCTTTCCGATCCCGGGTTGGATCGGGCACGAACAGCGATCGAGGAAATCGGCGAGGTGATACGAACGGAATTCCACTGACGAAACCGGGGAGTACGTTTTAGTCGGATGGCTCGGATAACTCCGTATCATGGGATACATTGTCAAGATGCCGAAGTTGGGGTTGGAGATGGAGCAGGGAACGCTTCTCGAGTGGACGATCGACGTTGGAACGGAGGTGACAGAGGGAGAAAAGATCGCCGAGGTCGAGTCCGAAAAGAGCGTCGGAGAGGTCGAGGCGCGCGAAGATGGCGTTCTCCGGAAGCAGTATCTCGAGGCAGGGGCGGCTGTTCCTCCCGGGGCTCCGATCGGCATCTTTGCAGCAGCAGACGCAGATATCTCCGATCTCGAGGCCGAGGCAGAACTCGAGGATGGGGATGACACCACGGACGCAGAACCCGAAAGCGAGCCGGAAGCCACCGGATCAGAAACACAGACTGCATCGGAAGCAGACGGAGGAGGAACGTCAGCTTCGGCTGCTGGATCGAATATCAAAGCATCCCCACGAGCGAAAAAGCGTGCCGAAGAACTCGGCGTCGAGTTGATCGGAATCGACGGCACCGGCCCACAGAACTCGATTACCGAAGCCGACGTCGAATCGGCTGCCGAAGAGGCGGAGTCGACGAAAAAAGCCGAATCAGAACAGATCCGGGCATCGCCGCGGGCGCGAGCGCGTGCTGAAGAACTCGGCGTCGAGTTGACCGGAATCGACGGCACCGGCCCACAGAACTCGATTACCGAAGCCGACGTCGAGGCCGCAGCAACCGAACGTACCGGACAGACAGCAGGTGTCCGCCGGATCGAACCCGAAACAGGCGGTGAATACCGCTACGACCGGGTGACAGCGGTTGCTGATCCCGAGGCTGGAGCGGCGATTCTCGAAACGACCGAAGCGGTTCGATCGGCCTTCGAACAGCGAGTCGAAATCACCGACGTACTCGTGGTCGTCGCCTCGGCGACCCTTTCTGACTGCCCCGTACTCAACGGAACCTACGCTGAGTCGACACACCACCTGCAGAACGAACAGAATATCGCACTCGTGACCGAAGCGGACGAAGAACCCGTCGCTGGAGTGATCCCACGCGTGGAGGATCTGTCGGTGACCGAAATCGTCGAACGACGGCAGGAACTGGAGGCCGAAGACGGCAGGAGACCGTCGTTCAGCATCACAAACAGAGCAGATACCGACTTCGATAGCCCGCTCGTGAACCCGCCCGGTGTGGCAAGTCTCGACGTCGATCCGACAGGACAGCGGGCAGTGCCGAGTGAGGACGGTGTCGATCTACAGCCGCTCGTGACTGCCGGGGTGACCTACGATACGCGAGCGATCGATACAGCGGACGCCGAGCGGTTCCTCGAGCGGTTCTTCGAGCGGGCGACCGAGGCCGGCGACCTTGTTATCGGATCGTACCGTGGAGACGAGTGACGCGGCGGAGAAGGCATTCGTTTCGTGGAAAGAACGTCAGTTCCTATCGACCCGGCTGCTGCTCGGAGAGAATGCCGGCCTCGGCGGCGTGTTTCAACGTCCGTTTGGCGTCGACGAGCCGTAGCCCGTCGTGTCTGGGAGTCATCTCGACTGTCGCGTCGACGATCTCGATTTCCCGTTCGCCGTCTGCACCGATGACGACATCCGAGATTTCGAATACGGCCGACTCTCCCCACGAAAGCCGTTCGTGTTCGACGACACCGATCTCTGCCACCATCCCTGGGGCGATGATCGCTCGAACCGTCCGATCTGTCTCGTCGGGAGCATCGAGTCGGAGTGCCGCTCCGCCGGGGTCGTCGGGTGCAAGCGGCTCGAGACAGCCCGCAGCGGCACCGAGACCGATGTCGACCGGGTGTGCACGGGAGACAACGCCACCGAGCAGCTCCGAAGGATCGACGACGGCACGTGTCCCGATGAACGAACGATCGGTTATTTCGACCGTTGCGAGTCCGTTCAAACGTTTCGTGCCGGTGACGTCGTCGGCTACCACGTCGACCGTGCCGTGGCGGTCGATCGCCGCATCGACGTCGATTCGGTCGGTGGCAACGATGGCTGCGGCCGCACCGGCGACGGTCCCATCTACTGGCGTTGGAACGACATTGTTCGTTCCGGTCGACACGGAGACGACTGGAACGTCACCGATCTCCATCGCCGCGTCACGGGTCGTTCCGTCGCCACCGAGAACGACAGCAACATCGGCGTCGTCGGAGAAATGCTCGGCCGCCCGCTGCGTGTCGGCAGCCGAGCCTTCCACCGACATCTCGATTTGCTCGATGTGGATCGAATCGGGTGCTTCCGAGACGACGGTGTCGGCGATTCCGGAGCGATCGGGCATTATTTCGACGCTCGGTGGATCGGAGATGGTCGTCAGTCCGTCGAGGACACACCCCGCGACACGTCGCTTTGCGTAGTCGTCGACGACGCTTGCACCACCGGTGAGTCGTCGGATATCGTGTCCCGCAGCCGGATTCACGATGAGTCCGACGCGGGTCACGTCCCGCTCCCGTGGCGTGTTGTCCCGATCACGTTATCTGTCGGATTGCGTCCCGGACGCCCTCGCCGTCGGGGAGAACCTCCTGTTCGAGCGGCGGACTAAACGGCATGTGTGTATCCGGTGTTCCGACGCGTTGAATCGGTGCATCGAGACTGAAGAAGGCGTTTTCCTGCACCCGCGTGACGATTTCGGCGTGCGTTCCGTACGAAAGTGGGCTCTCGTCGGCCACGACCAGCCGTCCCGTCTTTCGGACGCTTTCGACGATCGTGTCGGTATCGAGCGGATACAGCGACCGGGGATCGACGACCTCGACGCTCACGTCACCGTCGAGGTCCTCGGCGACGTCGAGTGATTCACCGACGAGTCGCTGTGTTGCCACGACGGTGACGTCCTCGCCTTCGCGTTCGACGGACGCCTCGCCGATCGGGACGGTAAAGTCGTCGTCGACCGGTACCTCGCCGCTTTGCTCGTAGATCATCTTGTTCTCGAAGACGAACACCGGATCGTCGGACCGGATCGCGGCCTTCGTCAGGCCCTTGGCACCGGCGGCGGTTCCGGGGGCGACAGCCTTCAATCCCGGGAAGTGAGCGATCCACGCGTGGACGGTCCCGGAGTGTTGACTCGCGGCACCCATCCCGCCGCCCTCTGTGGTTCGGACGGTCACGGGCATCTCCGTTTTTCCGCCGAACATGTAGCGCATCTTCGCCATCTGGTTCATGATCTGTTCCATCGAGACGCCCATGAAATCAGAGAACATGATTTCGACGACCGGACGGGTTCCGGTCGCGGCCGCACCGGTCGCTGCACCTACGAATCCGGCCTCGCTGATCGGTGTGTCCCGGACGCGTTCTTCGCCGAACTCCTCGTAAAGATCACCGGTTACCTCGAGAACGCCGCCGAACAATCCGACATCTTCACCCATGACGTAGACGTCCTCGTCGCGACGAAGTTCCTCGCGGAGCGCCAGCCTGATCGCTTCTCGAACGGTCATCGACTCCGTCTCTGCCGTGAGTTCTGCCTGTGCAGTCATTATTTTTCACCACCGTCGGCCCGTGGTCTGTTTGCGAACTGTTCGATCTCCGGAACCGGTTCGGCGAACATATCCTCGTACGCCTCTTCGGGAGCCGGAAGATCGGCGTTCTGTGCGTAATCGATCGCCGTGTCGATTTCCGTCTCGACGTCGGCCTGCATCTCCTCGAACTCCTCTTCGGTCAGTTCGCCACGATCGATAAGCCGGGTTTTGAAGCCCTCGATCGCGTCCCGTTTTTTCCACTGTTCGAGTTCTTCCTCGGTTCGGTATGGCTGTTCGTCACCTTCGTAGTGGCCACGATAGCGATACGTTTCGGCTTCGACGATCGTGGGCCCACCGCCGTTTCGGGCGCGACTGCGGGCTTCTCCGACGGCTTCTGCGACCGCCGTCACGTCCATCCCGTCGACGGTGACGCCGGGGATATCGTATGCCTGTGCGGTGTCGCTCAGATTGCCGACGTTGTGCTGTTTTTCTACGGGTGTCGCCTCGCCGTACTGGTTGTTCTCGATGACGAAGACGGCAGGCAGATCCCACGTCGAGGCGAGGTTGATCGCCTCGTGTACCTGCCCCTGTGCAACTGCACCGTCGCCGAGGAAACCAACGGCGATCTGATCGCGGTCCTGGTAGTCGATCGTGAGAGCCGCACCGGTCGCCATCGGTGGTCCAGCACCGACGATTCCGTTTGCTCCAAGCATTCCCGAATCGACGTCGGCGATGTGCATCGATCCACCCTTACCGTTACAGTAACCGTCCCGCTTGCCGAACAGCTCGGCCATCATCAGCTTCGGATCGAGCCCCTTTGCGATACAGTGGCCGTGTCCTCTGTGTGTGCTTGCGATGTAGTCGTCGGGTTCGATGGCTGCACACGTTCCGACCCCGACGGCCTCCTCGCCGATGTAGAGGTGGACGAACCCCGGAATTTCTCCGTCGGCGAAGTAGTCTCCCGCCATCGTGTCGAACTCCCGTATCAGCAGCATCCGACGGAGTGCCTCTCGTCTGTCTTCGGCTGTGTCTAGTGTATACTTTGCCATGGCCCGACAACACATACCACTGATTACCATATAGAGTTAACGACCATGTACAATATCGGTCAGACCTGTACCGGTTGTGTTCGAATACCGCCACAGACGGCTTCGTCGACCGAACGTTCACGTCCCTCGTCGAACACCTGATACGGATTCGACGGTGATTGAAGTGAAACGCGGCCGTCGCACCGGTAATGGCGGAAAAAACCGTACTGATAACCGGAGCGAGTCGAGGAATTGGTGCTGCGGTTGCGAAGGCGTTCGGCGAAGGGAACGCACACGTCGTCTGCTGTGCACGCTCGGAGAAAGAACTGGAAGCGACGGCGGAGTCGGTCAGAGACGGCGGGGGCACGGCGACGACGGCAGTACTCGACGTTCGAGACGAAAACCGGGTGTTCGAGGCGTTCGCCGACGTCGGAGCAGCGTTCGATGTCGTGATTCCAGCAGCAGCCGTCAACCCGACACCACCTGGAAGGATGCCTCTCACCGAAGAGCGATACGACAACTTCGATGCCGCGATGGAAACGAACGTCAGAGGGCTCTTCGTGACGCTTCGTGAGGCCATACAGTTCACCGCAGCGGATGGGCGAATCCTCGTTCCATCGGGATCGATCGCCCGCGAACCGGCCGACGGGATGGGTGCCTACGCCGCCTCGAAGGCCGGTGCAGAGGGCATCGCTCGTGGGTTCGCTGCCGATGCAACACAGGCCGTCGGCATCGTCGATCCAGGTGTCGTCGCCACGGATCTCACCGGAAACGTTGGAAAGGATCCGGAATCGGTGGCCGAATTCTTCCGCTGGGCTGCAACCGACTGCCCGGCCGAGGAGTTGAACGGTGCCGTCCTCACGGTCGACGACTGGCGGTGAGCCCTACCGCCGAGCGCCAGGTCTTTTTCGTCTCCAGACGAGTGGTGTCGTATGCGAAGACGGGTGTTGCTCGGAGCCGCCGCAACCTTCCTCGTCGCCGTCGGTGCGATCGTCGGCGGCGTCGCAACCGAAACGAACCCCGTCGGCGTCGTCCTTGCTGCGGGTCTCGTCGGTGGCTTTCTCGTCGGCGTCCTCTCGACGCAGTCGGGACACGTCGGTGACGGCGCGCGAGCGGGCGGCTACGGCGGCGGGGTCGCGTTTCTCGGATTCGTCGCCGTCGGGCTGTTGCAGTCGCTCCTCGACGGTGATCTGTCCGTCCTCGTCATCGGCGTCGAGACGGTGCTGATCGCACTCGTCGTCGTCCCGATCCACGCGATTTCGGGCGGCGTTGCCGCAGGGATCGGTCGATGGCTCCGTCGGCGCGGGACCGAAGGCGACACCGAACCGACGTGATCGGCGCCGCGGTCAGGCCGAACCGGTCGGCGTCGGAAGGGCTCGAAGCGACCGCGGCGGGACGAGGAAGTTGCCGCGGTTCTGCGTGAAGATGTACCGAAGGATCCCGTTGTTGTCCCGCTGGGCGACGGTCGCGGAGTCTCTGGCGATGTCGGCGCCGTTCATCGCCTCCCGGACGGCCTCGAACGTCGAGATGTCGCGCTGAAGGCTCGGAAAGTGAAGACTCGCAACGCCGTCGTCGGTCGATTCGACGTGCCGCCGCAGCGTCCGGACGTTGCCGGCCTCGTCGCGGTTTGCACGGGCGATCTTCTGGGCGTGGCCGATCGCGCCGTGGGCGTTTGCCTCCGAGACGAGTTCGTCGAGCGATTCGGGGACGACACCGCTGTCGCTGCCGAGATTCGTTCCGACACCCTCGACCGCTCCGAGATGCCGGGTCCCGAACAGCCGAAGCACCATGTCCTCGTGGTCGTGGTCGTCGTACCACCGATCGAGTCGCTGTGACAGCTTCGAGACGTGTTTGGTCGTCCCGCCGGCGAAGGGACCGTCGGCGATCGTCACGTACTCTTCTGTGGCCTGATTGCCGGCGAATCCGGCGTCGAACCCCATGAACAGCTTCGCGGCGTCGGGGATCGCGCCGTCCGGTGCGCCACGCACCTCGTCGGCGCGATCGGCGGGCATCCCGGCGCCGATGAAGCCGCTGCGTCGATCGTCGAGTTCGAACACCCGATCGATCGGTGTCGTCTCGACGCCGTTTGCCGTCTCTCGTTCGTCGAACAGCGCCGCCTCCGCTTCGAGAAGCGCCCGAGGGCGATCGGAGGCGAGATGCAACAGCACGTCCTGTGTGTCGAGCGTCGGCTGTTCGAAATCCGACAGCCGTCGCGGCGGCGGAAGGTCGACGCCCTCGGGAGCCGTCCCGTATCGCTCGAAGTACGCCGGCGAGTAGGCGATCGAGTACAGCAGTCCCGCCGGCGAACGCTCGTAGGCCCGGTCGAGGGCAGCGAGCGCCGATTCGACGGTTTCTCGATCGGCGGCCGTCGGCTCGTCGGTTCGAAGATTCACATAGAGGAAGGCGTGGTGTCTCGGAAGAACGTGATTGCCGTCGTCGTCGGTGTCGAGCGTCTCGTTCCAGGCGTGTTGTCGCTCCGGGAGCGCCGTCGGATCCTCGACACCCGCGGGAATCGGCTCGTCGTCGACCCCGAGACAGGCCGAGAGGCCGGCCGCCGAACCGACCGCGACGGCGGCTTTGAGTACGTCGCGTCTGCTCGGATCGGACCGCCGTGTCATCACCGGAAGTAGGGGGTAGAGCCGTTTGACCCTTCCGCCACGCTCGGATTCCTGTCCCGCAACCCGCACCCGTCACTCGCCGTACAGCGCGGCGTGTTCGGGGCAGAACTCCGGCTCCCGCAACTGTGCGCGGATCAACGCCGGCTGCCGGTGGGCGTTGTACAGCCGGCAGTCCTCGTCGTCACAGAACGCCTCGCCGGTTTCGAGGTAGTGATACGCCGACAGGACATACCCCTTCAGACAGTCGGTCGTTCGTGGATCCCCGGCGACCAGGAAGTCGCCCTCGACCTGTGATTCCAGCACCTCGCGGGGCGGCGCACCGCCGCTCATCAGCGCGTGAGACTGTTTTGCCTGATAGTAGGATTCGGGCTTGGCCGGTGCCTCGTACAGCCCCGGGACGCTTATCAGGGCCGGCTGTCCGAGCACCGAGACGCGTTTGTGCCAGCGGCCGTCGTGGTCGCCCCACGTTCCGAGGACCCGATCGAGAAGCGGTATCTGCAGGTGTGAAAGCGGTGCCTCGAGCCGAGTGCGAAGCGCATCCTGAACGGCGAGGCCATCGTAGAGGACACCGCCGGCCCGTTCGGGGCGTTCCAGTGCGCGTTCCTCGTAGCGGACGATCCCGAGCATCTCGTTGCCCGTCTCTCTGTCGTACGGTGAGGTCACCCGAGAACGGGCGAAGGCCTCGGCGAGTGCGTCGTCGTCGGAAAGCTGTCCGAGCAGTCGATCCTCGACGGTCACCGTCGCGGAGATCCGTCCATCGAGCCACGCCGCGAGTTCGTCGGCGTCGGCCTCCGTCGTCGGGGCTCGATACAGCGTCACGGCGTCGATCATATCGGCCGGTGGTGCCACCGCGTAAAACCGGTTGTGGTTGGACGGATTTCCGTAGTCTCGTGTACTTTTCATTCAGGGGGACCTACCGCGTCGCATGTCGATCGGGGACCGGGAGAGCGGTGGATCGAGTGACGCCGCAACTACGGCCGAGCGATGGCGACAGCAGCGGCGGGCCACGCTTGCGTACTTCGACGAGCACACGTCCACGCTTTGGGGACTCACGCTGGTGTTTTTCGTCGCCGGAGACCTCTTCACGACGCTCGTCGGGTTGCGATTCGTTCCGATCGTCGAGGCAGGGCCGGTCGCGGCTCGGCTGCTCACGACCACCGGCGTCTGGCTCCTGGTCCCACTGAAGCTCGGAACCGTCGCATTCACCGTCGTCATGTGGTGGATCATCCCGCGACCGTACAACGTCGGCATCCCACTCGGACTCGCCGCCCTCGGCGGCCTCGTGACGGCCTGGAACGGGTTCGTTATTGCGATCGTCGCACTCTGAGCGACGGTCAGGCCGTCTCGACGCCGGTGATCTCGAATCGGGCACCGCCGTCTGTGCCCGACGTGACGCGTATCTCCCAGCCGTGGGCGTCGACGATCTGCTCGACGATACGGAGCCCGAGTCCCGTGTTCGTCTCTTCCGTGGAGTATCCCGGCTCGAACAGCGATCCGACTCGATCGTCCGGAATGCCGACGCCGGAATCTTCGATGAAAAATCCGTCCGGAAGGTCACCGATCGTCACGGTGACGTCCGATCCGCCGTGCTCTACGGCGTTTCGGACGAGATTCTCTATGAGCTGTCTGAGCCGGGACTCGTCGGCGAGGATCGTACGGTCGGTCTCGATCCGGAGCGTCGCATCCGCCGTCTCGACGGTATTCCAGCAGGATTCGCTCGTCTCGGCGAGATCGACGGCCGTCAACTCGCCGATCACGGTCCCGTCGCGTGCGAGCAGAAGAATGTCGTCGATCAACTCCTGCATCCGCGAGTGAGCCCGTTCGATCTCGGCGAGTTCGGGGATGTCGTGGTCCTGTGCCACCAACTCGAGGTAGCCGTTTGCGACGGACAGGGGGTTCCGCAGGTCGTGG
This sequence comes from Natronomonas sp., assembly GCA_040409725.1. Classification (GTDB taxonomy): domain Archaea; phylum Halobacteriota; class Halobacteria; order Halobacteriales; family Haloarculaceae; genus Natronomonas. The sequence continues at coordinate 402 of JARWGK010000079.1, read as the reverse complement.
CTGACGATGCTCGCAAACTCCGCCAGACGGGCGTTCGTCGTCTCCAGTTGTGAGAGATGCTCCTGTCGTTCGAGTTCGTAGGCCATCCAGCGGGTCAGAAGCTCGACGAACGTTCGTTCCATCTCGGAGAACTCCCGACGGCGCGACTCGGCGTCGGCAAAGCAGATCGTTCCATAAAGGTCACCGTTTACCACGATTCGACCGCCGATGTAGGTCTCCAGTTCGAACGTCTCGTATGCGCTGTCGTCGCTCCAGCCGGACTGACCGGCGTTTTCGACCGCGAGCAGCCCTTCCTCCGTCGAAATTGTCTTTCGACAGTAGGAGTCCTCGAGCGGACACGATTCCCCGGGCTGCAACAGATCGTTCGTGCTTTTCGAGGCGACGATCGTCTGTGTCGTCTCG
>JARWGK010000078.1:0-34600 GCA_040409725.1 Natronomonas sp. | reverse complement strand
GCGGGCGGTGATGACCACGAACGGGGCGGCGACGAACGTCTGTGCGAGGATCACGCCGACGAGACTGTCGGTGAGCGGTATCCCGAGTCCTGCGGCGGCCGCACCGATCGGCGTGAACCGTCCGACGACGGTCAGGAGCATCGCGCCACCGACCACCGGTGGGACGATCAGCGGAAGTACGACGAACGCCTCGACGATCCGCTTTCCCCGGAACGACCGGCGGGCGAGCAGATACGCGAGCGGAACGCCGAGTACCGTCGCAATCGCCGTCGCAATCGGCGCGGTCAAAAGTGAATTTCGGATCGCCGTCCGGCCGGCCGCACCGGTGAGCGGCTCTACGATCGAGACCGATCCCGTTCGGGCCAGAAATGCGACGAACGGGACGACGAAATACAGGAGGAGCAACCCGCCGAGTACCGCCGGGACGAGCAACTCGGGGGTGCGGAATCCGGTCGTGGCCGCCGCCGACTTCCCCCGGAGGCTCACGCTGTACTCACCCCCTCCGGAATGTCGCCGTGCTTCCTCGGAAATCCCTCGACGCGCAGGCCGTTCTCTCGGAGTATATTCGGGTTTTCCGACAGAAACCGGACGAACTCCACGCCCGATTCGGGCTCCTCGGCATCCGCGAGCACCGTCGCGTTGTACACGATCGGCATCCCAGTCGCCGTGTAGCCGTCCGCCGTCGTGTAGGAGACTCGCCCGTAGCTTTCGGCGTACCCGGGCTTCGAGAAATTGTACGCGTCCGGGAACTCGTAGAACGGAAGCCCGTGATCGACGGCCATGTTGTGGTAAGAAACAGCGACGGCGCGGTTTCCGGCCTCGACGCCGGCGAGTAGCTGTGGTTCCTCCGGTTCGTGGTAGGCGCTTCCGACGGTCCGTTCGGCAAACGAATCGAGGTCGTGTTCCATCTCAGCCAGCCGGAAGGCGTGTATCGCCCGATACCCGAGCGGATCGAGGTCCGGATCGCTGATCGCTAAGGCGCCTTCCTCGAGACTGTCGAGAACCTCGTACCACGGATCACCGGCTTCGAGCCGCCGGTCGACCCGCGTGTCGGGGGCGTAGGCGAGGCCGACGGAGTTCGAGGCGAACTCGACGTCCCAGTCCGTGTGATCGTCGTAGAGGCGGTCCCGCAACAGCACGTCGTCGGCACTGACGACGACGTCCGGATGTTTCTGTCCGTCCTCGACCATCCGCATGACCGCATTCGCGCCGTAGTACTCGCCGTGGACGGCGATTCCGGTTTCCGCCTCGAACCGCCGACCGACCGCCTCCTCCAGCACGACGGCGAGACTCCCCGCCGACAGAACTGACACCGATTCGCCGCCTTCGAGACAGCCTGTGACTCCGAGCACGCCCGCTCCGGTGGCCGTCGTCAGGAACGACCGACGGCTTCGACGCCTCTGCATACCTGCCCTCTCGGAGCCATCCCACACTAATGTAACGTCTCACAATTACGGTTCGTTTAAAAGTAACCCAAACACATTACATCGGCGAATAGCACGCGCGGTGGCTCGACACGACGACCGAGGGGTGCGCAGCCCGTCCGACGGCGGATCTCGGCGGACGTGTGGGTAGCTTCGAGCAAACGGTGCGTTTATCGGGATTGTCGGCGGAGACGTGTGTATGACAGACGATCAGGAACTCGGGGTAACCGAGTCGAAGGCCCACAACATCGGCGAGTGGTACGCCGAGGTGGTGCAGAAATCCGGGATGATCGACTACTCCGGGATGTCCGGTTTCATGATCCTCAACCCGTGGGGCCACTCCGTCTGGGAGGAGATCAGAAACGCCGTCGACGGCTGGTTCCAGGAAACCGGCGTCGAAAACGCCTACTACCCGCTTTTTATCCCCGAAAGCCAGTTCGAACAGGAGAAAAACATCGTCGAGGGGTTCGACCCGGAGGTCGCGTGGGTCACCCACGGCGGTCGCCGCGAACTGGAGGAGCGACTCGCCGTCCGTCCGACGAGTGAAAGCGTCATCACGCCGCATCTCGGGACGAAGATCCGGAGCTACCGCGACCTGCCGAAGCGGGTCAACCAGTGGTGCAGCGTCGTCCGGTGGGAGGCGACGGAGACGAAGCCGTTCCTCCGAACGCGGGAGTTCCTCTGGCAGGAGGGTCACGGGGCCTTCGCAACCGAGGCGGACGCCTGGGAGGACACCATGCTTCGGCTCCAGCAGTACGTCGACCTCTACGAGGACGTACTGGCGCTGCCGGCGTTGACCGGTCGAAAGCCCGAACACGACAAGTTCCCCGGCGCCGAGGTCACGACGACCGTCGAGACGCTGATGCCCGACGGCAAGAGCATCCAGGGGGCGACGCCGCATTACCTTGGGACGACCTTCGCCGAGGAGTACGGAATCACCTTCACCGACGAAAACGAGACCGAACAGACGGCACATACGACCTCCTGGGGGTCGACGTGGCGAACCATCGGTGCCGTGATCATGGCACACGGCGACGATCAGGGGCTCGTCCTGCCGCCGACGGTCGCCCCGAAACAGGTCGTCATCGTCCCGATCTGGACGGAGGACAACCGCGAGGCGGTGCTCGAGTACGCCGAGTCGCTGTACGACGACCTCGAAGACGACTTCCGGGTTCGCCTCGACGACAGAGACCACCGCAACCCCGGCTTCAAGTTCAACGAGTGGGAGCTGAAGGGCGTTCCGCTGCGGATCGAGGTCGGCAGCAACGAACTCGAGGAGGGAACCGCGACGCTCGTCCACCGCCCCGACGGCGAGGACGCACTCGAGGAGCGCGACGAAATCGCCGAGACGGTCGATGAGCATCTCGATTCGATCTACGGGAAACTCTACGACGCGGCGTCGGAGTACATGGACGAGCGGATCACGGAGGCCGACAGCCGCGAGGAGATCCTCGGGACGATCGGCAGACAGGGCGGCTACGTCAAAGCCGGCTGGTGTGGCGACGAGGCGTGTGAAGAGCCGATCAAGGACGCCATCTCCGCGGAGATCGTGATGGTCGACCTCGATGCCGACGCCGAACCGATTCAGGACACCTGTGCGATCTGTGGCGACGCGGCGACGGAGACGGCCTACTTCGCGAAGAGTCACTGACGCCGACCGCGGCTTGCGGTGTGAGAGAACTCCTCGCACACCGGTGGCCTTTTGAGTCTCATTCCCCTCTTGTAGGACAACAATGGGAATGGGTTCGGACATGTATCGCCAGCAGATCCTCGATCACTACAAGAATCCCCGCAACTACGGGGAGCCCGAGGATGCTACCTTCGAACACGTCGGCGAGAACCCGATGTGTGGCGATACGATCAAGATGTTCGTACAGTTGGCCGACGACGACGAGACCATCGAGGGCGTGAGCTTCATCGGCGATGGCTGTGCGATCAGCCAGGCCTCGGCGAGTCTCCTCTCACAGGAACTCCGCGGGTACACCCTCGAGGAACTCGACGCGATGGAGCGGGAAGACATCGAGGACCTCCTCGGTGTCGACCTCAGTCCGATGCGCGTGAAATGTGCCGTACTGGCCGAGAAGGTCGCACAGGACGGTGCCGCGATCTATCGTGGCGAGGCGGACATCGAAGAGACTTCGACCGAGTGAGGCGCTCGCGCCCCGGATATCCGTGGGACGAACGGCCGAATTCGGGGGTGTATCTTTATGAGGTGTCACGACATACCACAGTCTATGTCGGGTGAACACCGGCGTCAGGTGCAGTTCGGGGACAGCATCTACGACGAAGACGGCAACGAACTGGGACGGGTGCGTGCCTACGACGAGTCCGGCTTCTACGTCAGCAGTGCCGAAGGCGTCTCGACGATGAATCAGGCCCAGAGCAAAACCGGCGAAAAGACGCTTATGTGGCGCTGCTGGGACTGTGGAGAGATGGGGCAGATCTCCGATATGCCGGAGACGTGTCCGAGCTGTGGTGCCGGCAGCGAGGAAATCTACTACTGGCAGGAGGATTGAATCGCCGCAGACGGGCCACAGTCAAATACTTCCGGCGACCAGTTCGTGTATGCACATCGTCGTCGTCGGCGCCGGGAGCATCGGCTGTCTGCTCGGCGGCCTTCTCGCCCGCGAACACACGGTAACGATCGTCGGTCGAGCGGCCGACGTCGAGGCGATTCGGAACGAGGGCGTCGAACTCACCGGCGCGATCGAGGAGACGACCGTTCCTGCGGCATCGACGACGGCCCCCGAGACGGCCGATGTCGCACTCGTTGCGGTGAAATCCTTCGACACCGAAGACGCAGCAGAGACGCTCGACGGCTGTGAGCTTCGCGGCTGTCTCTCCGTCCAAAACGGAATGGGCAACGAACGACTGCTCGCCGACGCGCTCTCCGTTCCCGTCCTGGCCGGGATCTGCAGTTACGGTGCCGTCCGCCGATCGCCCGGACGTGTCGCCTGCCGAGGCGTCGGCGAGGTCGTCCTCGGACCACGAAACGGGGGACGCTCCGAACTCGCCGCCGAAACCGCCGCGGCGTTTCGGGCTGCTGGAGTCGAAGCGAGGCTCTCGGCGGAGATGCCCCGTCAACTGTGGCGGAAACTCGCCGTCAACGCCGGTATCAACACGACGACCGCCCTCGCCCGGGTGCAAAACGGTGCCGTCCGCGAGGGACCGGCAGCCCCCCTCGCCGCCGCGGCTGCCCGAGAGGTGGCTGCCGTTGCCCGCGCCGAGGGCGTCGAACTCACCGACGAGGCGGCCGTCTCGGCTCTGGAGACGACCGCCGCCGACACAGCCGAGAACACCTCCTCGATGCTACAGGACGTCCGCGCCGGCCGCCGGACCGAGATCGAATCGATCGGCGGCCACGTTCTCGAAGCCGCGGACGATCACGGGATCGAAACGCCCGTGACCGAGACGACGACGCGACTGCTCCGGGCGTGGGAGTCGGGCCGCGGGCTTCGTGATCACTCCAGGTAGCCGAGATTCCGCAACCGCTCTCGGGTGTCCTCGTCCATCTCCGACAGCCGCCGCCCCGTATCACCGCCGACCGCCCATCCGCCGACCCGAGATTCGAACCGGGCGAGTGCCGCCCGCGTCTCTTCGAGTTCCTCGACGCTGAGCGCTCTCGACGCCCCTGCCGTAACCGAACGGGCCTCGTCCGGTATTCGTTCGTTGTGGATGTACATCTCGTTTTGCCGTCGGGCCGCCCGCATCCGGGATCCGAACCGTGACGGCTCCTCCGGCGGATCGATCCCGGCTTCGGCGGCCTTGCTCCGCAGCTGTCGCAACTCGACGACCGGCCGGTGGTACTCCACGAACGCGGTGTCTCCGTCGGGACGTTCGGTGCGTGGAACGTCCGACAAAAGCGACCGCGCCGGGTCGAAGCAGCGGCCACCGACGGACTCCGGTCGATCGCCCGCGGTCGCGGCATCGAGGACCGTATCGTAGATGTCCAGCAGTTCGACGACCGCCTCCCATCGACCGGCGTCGAGACCGGGGGCATTCAGCAGCAGCGGAACGTGAACCAGCGGGTCGTACACCGCAAACTCGTGGCCGAAGAGGCCGAACTCGCCGTGGAGTTCGCCGTGGTCCGCACAGACGATCACGACGGTGTCGTCCCACACGCCGCTCGACCGCAGGTGATCGAACAGTCGCCCGAGTTCCCTGTCGGCGACGCTGATCTCGGCGTCGTACAGCCGACGCAGGTCGGCGAACTCCGCCTCATCGATCGGCCGCGCCCCGCTGTTGTGTCGTTTCGAGTTCTGACACACCGAGTTCGGGTCGACGTCGGGAGCGAACCGTCGTTTTGCCTCCTCCGGCGGGCGGTACGGCAGGTGTGCGTCCATGAGATTCACCGCGACGAACCACCGATCGGTCGCATCGACGAACTCGATCGTCCGGTCGATCACAGCCGGTGTCCGCGTCCCTCCGCTGCCCCGTTCGTGGAGTACGTTACCCCACTCGACGAGTCGCGTGGCCAGTCCCTGCAGTCGGCCGTCGTTCAGTCGCTGCCAGGCTCCGGCGAGCACGCCATCGGAACTGCCGCCCGGGAGTGGCCCGAACGTGTTGTCGTGGTCGTCGAACCTGGCCGTCACTCCGGTGTGTGGCGACAGCCACGCGTTCGATGAGTACAGTGCCGTCTCGTAGCCGGCCGCAGACAGCGCAGCCGCGAGTGTTCCGTCTTCGGTGAGATACGGCGATTCCTGCGTTGCTCCGTGTTGACTCGGATACCGGCCGGTGAACATCGACGCGTGGCTGGGCAGCGTCCACGGCGCCTGTGCGATCGCCTGTTCGTAGACCACCGCCTCGGCCGCGAGGCGATCGAGCGTCGGCGTGGTCGGACGATCGTGGCCGTACGGCCCGACGTGGTCGCGACGGACGGTGTCCAGGACGACGAGCAGGACGTTGTGGCCGTCATCTTCGATTCCAGGACCAGCCGACGGCGTGGCCATGGCTGCTGCTGTTCGCCCGTCCGAATAACTCCGGCGGTCCGCCGGCGGTGCCGCAACGACGGTGCGGCTAGGCTTCGACCTCCGGCTGTGATTGCTCGTCTTCGAGGCTGTTCAGCGCCTCGATCACCGCATCACGGTAGGTTCCGAGGTTCGGATCGTACTGGGTGCGGGCCATCGCCGCGTACTCGTTGCCCTCCTCGAAGGCTTCGATGCGTTCGAGCGTCCGCTCGGCGGTCTCGACGACCCACCGGTGACGCGTCGCCTCGTCGACGACGGTGATCGTCTCGGGTCGCAGCGAGACGTTCACCTCGCCGTCGTCGGTCTCGTAGGTTCGTGGCTTGCCGACGACGGCGACGAACGCCGGCGTCTCGGCGTCGCGCAACACGGCGGCGGCCTCCGGCTGGTACTGCCCGGCGTAGGCGAAGAACGTCCCCGTCGGATCGACGATCCGTCCGCGCCAGTACTCGCTTTCCTCACCGACGTCCTCCGTTTCGGTGAGCGTTCCGACGACGAACACGCGGTTTGCGTGTGCGCCGGTCGGAAGCAGCGAGTACACTGGTGCTCGCTCGTCGTCGGATTCCTTGAATGCGTGACTCGAATCGTTGAACTCGGTCGCGAAGACGCGTCGGGCGACCTCGCGGGTTGGGACTGACGTACTCATTACAGGGACCTCGCTTTGATCAGCACACGCTCGTGGTCGGCCGGATCCGACAGCCGCTCGACGTCGTTCGCCAGGACGTAGCGGTTCAGCGTCGGACCGCTGACGCGGTAGTATCGGCCGAGTACCGTCTGTTGCATCTCCTCTGCGACGACCTCGGTGTCGAGGGCGTCCATCGCCATCTCCTGGGCTTCCTCGAGGCTGATTCCGGTCAATTCCTCGGTCGCCTCGCGGTCGAAGATCACCTCGTGGATCTCCTCGCCGTCGTCGAGGACGCCCTTGATACGGAGGTCGAACTCGCCGTCGACCTCGCCGTGTTCGGAACAGCGGCCATTCTGCAGGACGCGCGTACAGCCCTCGACCGGACACCGCTTGATGAGCCCGGATCCGGACTGGATGTCGACGAATGCACCCTCGACCTCGACGTCGTTGTCACCGACCTCGATGTCGGTGTCGAGTTCCTCGATGGTCGTCGTCGAGTTGAGCTTCACCGAGAACTGCCCCTGGTACTCGTCGGTGACGACGTTACCGAGGCGATACACCGACCCCTCGTCGAGTTCCGGCAGATCCGATTTCGCCCACTTGGTGAACTTCACGGTGCCCGTCTCGTCGCCGACGAGTCCGACCTGTGCGATCGAATCCGACCGGGGCTCCCAGAGGTCGACGACCTTCACGGTCAGATCGAGCCACTCCTCGGGGCCGTCGATTTCGTCGACGGTCGCCGCTCCGCTGTCGCCTGCGATGTCGTCTCGATCCATTCCCGTCTCGTCGAGATACGACGAGACGACACTCCGACGAGCCTCCTCCAGCGGCACCTGGTAGTCGGTTACGAGCGTCTCTAGCCGTGCTTCGATGTCGTCGACACTCACGTCGAGCGTCTCGGAGAACTGTTCGTGGATCTCTGTCGCGTGCTGTTTCAGGTCCGTCATACTGGTCCGTCTCCGCGTGTTTTCGGTGGGAGACGTACGACGGTTGGTGCCCGATAGTATAAAAATCTCGGCAAGCGTGGCGGAAGTGAAACCCGCCGTTTGAATCCTCTTCCCGACTTCAGTCACCGACCGTTTCGAAAAGCGAGCGAATCGGCTCGATCTGTTCCTCGACGTTGAGCGCCGGCGCGTGGCCGCAGTCGATCTCGAGTGTCTCGATCGCCGGGCGTCGACGCTGCATCTCCTCGAAGGCCCCTTCCTCTAAGATGTCCGAATCGGTTCCACGGATCACGAGCGTTGGGACTTCGATCGCGTCCCACGTCGCCCAGCCGTCGACGTCCGGCTCCGACCGCAACACCGGCTCGACGATCCGGGTATCGTAGTTCGGCGTCCACCGACCGTCGTCGGTTCTCCGACTCGAGGTTCGGGTGAGCCGTCGCCACTCCGCGTCGGTCATCTCACTGAACGTCGCGTAGGTTCGACGGTAGTGGGCTTCCATCTCGCTGAAACGGTCGTAGGTCGGTGGATCGGTGAGGTATTCGAGAATTCGCTCGATTCCGTCCTCGGAGGCTGCCTCCGGCCCCGGGCCGACGTCGTTGACGACGAGTGCGTCGATCCGATCCGAGAGCGAACCGGCAGCCAGCCGCATTCCGAGACTGCCACCCATCGAGGTTCCGACCACGCGAAGCGAGGGAAGTTCGAGTGCGTCACAGAACCCGACGAGCAGTTCGATCATCGCCGTCGGCGCGTATCGGGCCGGTGTCCACTCGCTGAGCCCCCGTCCCGGCAGGTCTGGACACAGAACCCGGTAGTCGGACTCCAGTTCGGCGGCGAGTGGATCGAAGTCCCGGCCGACGCGTGAGAGACCGTGCAGACAGACCACCGGCGGTGCCTCGGAGTTCCCCCATTCGCTGTAGTGCAGTTCCACGCCGTCGACGTCGAGAAACCGGTCGGTTCGCATACCGATCGATTCGGCGCCACAGGGAAATCTCCGACGGGTCTTTGTGGATCCCGCCACATCTTCCGACGTGAGCAATCGGCGGCGCATCGAACGCCTCCTCCGGACGAAGATTCGGGAGGCCGGCAGACAGGTCGAGGAGGCAAAGCGGGCCTACAGCGACGCCAAGACCGCAACCACGGCCGATCTGCCGACCGACGACGAGGGCCGGGCACGGATCGTCTGTCGCCGCTACGCAGAAAAGCGGGCGGTGTCACTCGACGGCGAGGCCCGTCCGGAGTGTTACGACCCGGAACACCGGGACTGCCGCGGCTGTGTTGAGGATATCCGCGACGGCCGCATCGAGACCTGGTGACGGGTCTCGATTGCCGCCTGTACAGTTAAGACACCCCGCCGACAAGCCGCAGGCATGACAGTTCTTGCCGCCTTCGACGGCTCGGAGCTCGCAGCGGCAGCGTTGTCACGGGCGGCGGAGTACGCAGACCTCACCGAGCAGCGACTCGTCGTGGTCAGCGTCCTTCCGACGAACGGCGAACTCGCCTCCGAATACGACTTCGGCGATGACCCCTACGACCCGGAAACCGCCGCCGTCGAACTCCGGGAAACCGTCCGTGAACACGCCGCCGACGCCGTGTTTCGTGCCGAAAGCGTCGAAGCCTACGCCGGACGACGCCGGATCGCCCGAAAGATACGGCAGACTGCCCGACAGGTGGAAGCAGACGTCGTCTTCGTCGGCAGCGACGACGCCGGTCGTGTCGTTCGTCCGGTGTCGAGCGTCGCCGGTGCCGTCGCCGACACCGACGCATACGACGTGTTCATCGTCCGGAGCGATTGAGCCCTATGCGCTCCGCATCGACCCGCCGTCGACCGGTATCGCCGTTCCGTTGACGTAGGACGCACGCTCACTCGACAGCCACGCGACCGCCTCCCCCAGTTCCCGCGGATCTCCCACGCGGTCCAGCGGAACGCCCTCGGACCACTCCTCGATCCCTGTCTCGTAATCCTCGTAGTCACCGCGTTCGACGCTGTCTTCGACGAGTTCCCGGATTCGGTCCGTCTCGTGGGCACCGGGCAACACGGCGTTGACCCGAACCTCGGGTGCGAACTCGCGTGAGAGCGTCTTCATCAGCCCGATGACGGCCCGACGAACGGAGTTCGACAACACCAGATCGTCGATCACCTCCGCGACGGATCGGGAGGTGATGTTGACGATGGTCCCGCCGCCATCTTCCATGATCGTCGGGTGTGCCGCCCGGACCGTCCGGACGACGCTCATGACGAGAAGGTCGTAGGCGTCGTACCAGTCGTCCTCCGTCGTGTCGAGAAACGACCCCGACGGCGGCCCGCCTGCACTCGTCACGACGTGATCGAGTCGGCCGAACTCACTCACGGTCGATCCCACGAACCCCTCGAGTGCGTCTCTGTCGGTGATGTCGACGCTGGCTCCGAGAACGTCACCGCCACCGATCGCTTCCAGCTTCGCCTCCGCCCTCGTGAGCCGATCCTCGTCGCGGCCACAGATCGCAACGTCCACACCGGCCCGTGCCAGTGCCTCTGCGCTCGCCAATCCCAGTCCGGCCGTCCCGGCCGTCACAAGCGCCGCGTTGCCGTCGATTCCAAGGTCCATACCAACCTTCGGTGGGGCCTGCGTGATAAATCCGATTGACCGCCGTTCCGCCGGACTCTCAGCCCCGGACGCGGACGGTCCCCTCGTTCGTGACCGTGACGGTGATGTCACGCTTCACCTCGCGCCCGACGATGGCATCGCCAGCGGCCTCTCCGACGAGTTTCATCAACTCCGGGGCCGTCTTCGTCACCTTCACACCGGCCTCGTCGCAGGCGGTGTACACGCGATCCGGAACGTCGTACAGGTCGGTTCCGCCCGCCACCGTGAGCTGTACCGGTGCCTTGAGCGTCTCGGCGAAATCGACCGTCTCACGCGCCTTGGCGACGTTTTCTCTCGCACTCGCCTCGACGCTCGAAACGTTCGCACGCGACGTTCCAAGAAACGCTGCGATGTCGGCCTGTGAGATGTCCTGCTCCCGCAGGGCGAGCACCTCCGCCTGTCTCCGGGTGAGAACGTTCTCCGATTCGTCGAATCCAGCACGCTCCAGTATCTCCTCGACGTCGACATCGAGCCCGTCGGTCACGCGAAAACACCCTCCAGAGTTCGCTGCACACCGCGTTGTTTTTTGCCGCGCGTAATAAGCCCGCCGGGCCGCTGCCGTTCGACCGTGGACCCGGACCGCCGTTTCGCCGACTCGATCGGCCCTCAGCCGAGGTCGGAGCTCCGGACGACGATGATGGCGATCGTCAACACGAGGAGCAACGCAGCGATCGCGCCCGCGCCGGCGAGTGCCTCGATCGCCGTGTCGAACTCGCCGATCCGAAAGCTGATGACCTGCCGTGCGACCGCGATCACCGCCACGTTGATGACGATCCGCGTCACCGGCTCGCTCCGCGCGATGGCGATCAGCGTCCGGTGGACCTCGACGATGATCAGGAGCAACAACACGGTGTCGATCAGCCCGATCACCGCAACCGGATCGGTAAACTGCCCGCTTGCGACGAGATCCCAGAGAATCAACAGCAGATCGAAGACGCCGATGGCGAAGACGACGACGAGCAGATACGCCGCAGAGAGCACGAGCCACTGCATCATCGTCTCCGAGGGCTTCGTCGCCGAAATGATCCGCTCGTCGTTGTCGATGAACCCCGAGTCGTCGTCCGTGCCCTCGGCTGCCGACTCGCCGTCTGCCGTCGGCTCCTCCGGCGAACTGTCCGTCACAGCCGGCTATACACGCTTCTCACCAGAAATACTGTCGAAACCGGAACCGGAACCGATCGCCCGCCTTCGGCTGCCCGCGGTTCAGTTGCCCCAGAAGTTCTCGCGGCTGCCCAACCGCTCGCGGTCCGTCCGCCCCCCGGACCGCTCCTCTGTGTCCGAACCGCCATCGTCGTCGGCCGCCTCCGCGTCGGCTTCCTCCGTGTCCTCCTCCATCGGGAGCCGTTCGATTTCCTCCGCGCGAGCGTGGTTCGAACGCACCTCCGTGATCCGGACCTTCGCCCGTGCCTCCGGCAACACGCCGTCGACCATCACGATGAATCCGTCCTCGGTCCGCCCGACACCCGCACCGCTTTCGTGGATGTCCTCGACGTCGACGACGACCTCCTCACCCATCTTCACGGGCTGTCGCTTCAGATCACGAATGGGCTGATTGTAGTGGCTACACCACTCGGCGCCCCCGCGGTCGCCGTAGTGCTGACAGCCCATCCCCTCGATCCGCTCCGAAAAGCTGGGGCAGTCATCCGCAAGTGGGCAGTTTGCCATAGCAACCGTACGGCCCCTCGGCAGTAAACGCTTGCGGGTCCAGCGAGTCCGTCCTCCGAGAGCGTCACCGCTATTGTCCCACCGCCCTCACCCGTAGGTGTGAGTCGCCCGGTACCGGAGGCCGCCCCCATCGTCGGCGTGGTGCTCACCTTCGGTTTCGGGCTGTTCGGCCTGCTGTTTTCGAGCAACCACCTCTCGACGCTTCTCATCTCGCTTTGTCTGCTGTACGGCTTCACCGCCTTCGGCATCGTCCGATCGCCGTCGCCGGAGACGGTGTTCCGACCCGATCCCGTTCTCGCCGCGGGCTTTCTCGTCGCCGCCGTCGCCGCCCTCTACGGCCTCGTCGACGGACAACCCACGTTCGGCGTCCTCGTCGCAACCGTCGCCGTCGTCCCCCCTGCGCTGTATCACGCCCACTTCGGTGCGTCGATCAACCCACTTTCGCCGGGGACGACCCTGCTCTGTGGCCTCCTCGCTGCGATCGGCCTGCTCGTCGTCGGCCTCCTCGAGAGCCGCCTCGTGGGTGCCGCCACGGCGACGATCGTCGGCGTCGCGGCCGTCGAGTACCACCGTGTTCGTGGCGGTCACCTCCGGCGCTCCGTCCGGACGGCCGCCGTCGTCGTCACCCTCGGCGGCGCGATCGTCGTCTTCGGTCTCGCCGTCGCCGTCGGCCGTCCGCGCGACGGCCTCGCCTTCGGCGCCGTACTCGCCGCTATCGGTGTTTTCCTCCAACCTTTTTTCCGTTCGGGTGTGCCTGCGGCACACCGCTCACGCAAAAAACGTTGATGAAAAATATACGATTCGCTTACACTAAATCTGCTATCTGCTCACGCGAGTGGCGTTCGCTCGACCACAGTTCCGTCGTACGTCGGGTACTGCTCGACGATTTCGCCGTCCTCGACGTCGCCTTCCTCGATCATCTCCTCCAGGAGCCACCACGCCAACTCGACGTGGTCGCTTTTGACGGTATAAAATGAGTCGGGGACACCGAGATCCTGTAGTCTGGCCTCCGTCACCCACGTCTTCCCGTAGACGATGGTGCCGTCTTCGGTGATTTCGTCGAACTCACGGCGAACGTTGCGGGCCATCCGCTTCAGCCGCGAGCGGTGCTGGGCGGCGTCTTTGAACACCGAGGTACAGAAGTACACCTTCTCGTGGGCGGCCATGTCCTTCAGGATCGCGTCGTCCTTCGATCCCTCGACGGCGCTCATGTGTCCTTCCTCGAGTTCGAATCCCTTCTCCTGCATCCGACGGTAGTTTCCGTCGGACATCTCGAATTCGTTGATGTTGCAGAACTCCGCTGCTCCCTCGTCGAGAAACTCCAGAAACTCCGGTTCGGCGCGAATGCCGGGGATCTCGAAGGCCGGGGTGATCCCCTCCTCGCGGGCAACGTGGAGGATCTCCTCCCACTCCGTCCCGTGGAGGTCGCCCCACTGCTCAAGCGGCGGATGAAAGCGAATCTCGTCTAAGCCGGCCTCGGCGAGGCGACGCATGTTCTCTCTGCCGCCGGTGATCCCGGTGTAGAGGTGAACGTGGTGGTCCTCGCCGAACTCCTCCTTCAGCAGGGAGATGTACCGACAGGTGCGTTCGAGGACCTCCTGTGGCTCGCCGCCGGTGATCGAGGAGCCGAGGGCGTCCATCCGCTTTGCCTCGGTGATAATGTCCGCTTCGGATTCGATCGGTCGCTCGTTCGCATACGCCTGTGTGACGTTCTTCCGGTTCTCGCCGAGAGGGCAGTAAAAACAGTCCCGCTGGTCGCAGTACCCGTAGACGAAAAGCACCATCTTGCCGCCGGCGGCACACTGTTCACAGCCCTTCGAGATCATTCGTTGTACACTCTACTGCGGCGAGTCTCAAAAGTCGTGCGTTGTCGAGTGGCGATCGACCGCGCGATCCTCGGCCGACGGAATGAAACCTTCTACCCTCTATTTCACCGTATGGATCCAACACGACGCCGGTTTCTCGCCGCGGGAGCGGCCGCCGGAATCGCAACGACGGCCGGTTGCAGCGGCCAGACGGAGTTCGAAGCCGCCGGTGCGCCGCTGTCACAGGCGACACAGGACGACACCGGATTCACCGAGTTTCGAACCGAAACCACCACGATCACCCGCGAGTACGAGGTTTTCGGAATCGGACGGACGGTCGAGGTTCGAAACACCATCTCGGAGTACGATCGGGCGGTCGAAATCCTCGACAGTCGCCTGCAGGCAGCCGTCTTCACCACCCTGTCGACACCACAGGTCCGGATCCTCACGCGGACGTTCAACCCGATCGAGGACATGACGGCCGTCGAAATCGCCGAGATGATCCAGGAACGATACGACGAAATCGAGGACGTGACCGAGGAGGACTCCTTCGGCGTATCCGTCGCGGGCCAGGAGACCACCGTGACCCGATTCCGGACCCGCGCTCGCCTGATCGAAGGCGACGCAACGATCGAGATCTACCTCTACATCAGCGAGGCGGTCGAACGCGGCGAGGACTTCGTCGTGACGCTGACGATCCACCCACAGCCGGGTCCCCTCGGACTCCTCTTCGACACCGAGGACATCGACGAGACGGTCCGAACGCTGACCGACGGGGTCGACCCGGCCTGACCGGCAAGCGCCCGCAGATTCGGCAAAACGGGGAGAAACCACTTAACGACGGACGGAATAGCCTCCGATAGCAAGCGATGCTCCTGATCCTCTGTGTCGACCTCGACGACGACCTCGGTCGCAAAACCGGCATCGAGACGCCGGTCATCGGCCGTGACGCCGTCGAAGACGCCGCCGTCTCCCTTGCCACCGCCGACCCCGAGGACTCCGACGTGAACGTCTGTTTTCAGGGGCTGCACCTCTACGATACGATCGACGACGAATCCGTCGAGGTCGCCGCCGTGACGGGGATGCAGTCCTCAGACGTCGCCGCAACCCGTCGGGTCGGTGAGGAGGTCGACACGGTGCTGGCATCGCTTTCGACCGCCGAGGACGTTCGGGCGCTCGTCGTCACCGACGGCGCACAGGACGAGTCCGTACTCCCGGTCATTCGATCGCGGGTTCCCATAGACGGCGTCCGTCGCGTCGTCGTCCGACAGGCGCAGGATCTGGAGTCGATGTACTACACGATCAAGCAGGTCCTCGCCGACCCCGAAACGCGAGGGACGCTGCTCGTCCCGCTCGGAATCCTGCTTTTGATCTATCCGCTTGCGATTCTCGCCGACAATCTCGGGCTCCCGGGGTCGACACTCGGTGTCATCTCCGGACTGCTCGGGCTGTACGTGTTGTTCCGTGGTCTCGGGCTCGAGACGGTCGTCGACGAGTCGATCGAACGCCTGCGCGTCGGCCTCTTCGGCGGTCGGATCCAGCTCATCACCTACGTCGTCGCCGCGGCGCTGATCGCCGTCGGTATCGCGGGCGGCGTCGAAACCGCCGACGGCCCCACCGCGGCCGATCCGCTCTCGACTGTTGCGGCCTTTGTCTACGGCTCCGTCCAGTGGGCCGCTGCAGCCGGAATCGTCGCCGCATTCGGCCGGATCACGGACGAGTACCTCGTCGGTGGATTCCGGTGGCGGTACCTCAACGCCCCCTTTTATGTTCTCGCAATCGCCGTCGTCCTTCACGGGGTGAGTGCCTTCTTCCTCGCGGTGCCCGACGCCGGACTGTCGTATCTCGCGGCGACGCTCACCGCCGGAACGCTCCTCGGGGTGACGAGTACGCTCGCCTTCGCCGTCGCCGAACAGCGGTACCCACGACGACGCGACTCGGGTGTCGCCTGAACGCCGACGGATCAACAGACGGCGAGGGCCTCGACGCCACTCACGCCGAGCGATCGAAACCGCCAGCCGTCGCCCGCATCGACGAGCAGAGTCCCGGACTCGGTGACGGCGTAGGTCGCCGGCCCGTGGGCGAGCGCGACGACGGCCTCGTCGACCGGAATCTCGACCGGAACCCACTCTTCGTCTCGACGCTCATAAAGGGTATCGGGCGTAGCGGCGTGGGCCCGTCCGTCGGCAGCCGAGACGGTCGTGACGGGTGCCTCAAGTACCTGCATCCAGCCGTTACCGAGCCGATACAACCCCGACTCCGTCGCCACGTAGGGACCGTCGGCGGCGACGTCGACGGCATCCGCCAACCCGAGGTGGCTCCCGTCGAGCCGATAGACGCCGCCTTCGGTGGCGAGCAGTCGTCCGTCGACCGCCCGCACGTCGCTTCGATCACAGGTTCGTTCCCACCGGTCACCGTATCGAAAGACTCCGTCACCGGCGGCGACGGTCGGTGCCGCTCCGACGGCGTCTGCCTCGCCGAAGTCGGTCGCTTTGAGTGACTTCGGCGGCCCGACGAGTACGTCCTCGGCTGCGACCACGAGACGGCCGGCGGCGGCGGCGAGGTCGTGGACCGCTCCGCGTCGCAGCAACGAGAACTCACCGATCACGTCTCCGGATACGTCCACTCTCGCGGCTCCGAGTTCCGTCCCGACGAAAAGCGAAGTGGTCTCGGTCTGCTCGCTGTAAACCCGCTTTTCGTCGATCGTACTGTCTTCCATGGGCGCGTTCCGCGTCGCTGGTACAAAAACAGTTGGAGCGACCGCCTCACACCCGCGTCGAGCGGGCGTCGATGTCCTTGAAGAGGCTCTCACCCCACGCAACTGCACCCGGGGTCGATCCGAAGACGCTCCCGATGAGTGCACCACCCTCGTATACGAACAACCCGACCGCGTCGTCGTCGAACAGCACGACGCCGGTCGATAGCCGTTCTTCGACCACCCGGATCCGGAGCCCGTCGGCCGCGGTCGCCGCCTCGAACTCGTCGTAGCCTGCCTCGAGTTGGTGCAATGCGTCCGGTTCGACGACGAGCGTCGCCGTCTGTTCGTCTGCCTCGACGCGGTCGTGGATGTTCGAGAGATATCGCGGAATTCCGGCCGGCGAGACACAGCGAAGTCTGTCGGCTCGTTCCCCGAGTTCTGACATCCGGTTCAGAGGTCGTTCGGGGTTGCTTCGCGTCGGGAAGACGATCCGTCCCTGCTCGAACAGCGAAAGCGGTAGCCGAAGTGACTCCGGAATCGCCGACAACAACTCACGCGTCCGATCGAGGCGAGCGAGCCGAACCCGGTAATCGTTGTGTCGTCGCCAGGCGAGCCGACCGAAGGGGGTCAGGCGGTATCGATCTGTGCCCTCGGCAACCAGCCCCTCGGCCTCCAGTTCCCGCAGCGATTTATAAACGGTCGACCGAGACACGCCGAGTTCGTCACGCAGCGCCCGCTGCGTCCGTGGTCCTTCGGCGAGAGTTCGAAGCAGCTCCGATCGCTTCTCCAGAACGCTGCTCAGTGTCCCGATATCCTCCATCGTTTTCACCTCCCGGCGGCCCGACGCATATCTCTTGTGAGCCGGTTCATGCCTCGGATGCCACGTCTGTCCCGCTCCGCAAATGATTTTCGGACGTCGAATTTCATCCGAGGCATCGAACGGATTCTCGATTTCCGAACACGGAGTCATCCGCTGAAGTGACCTACTGCGGGGCCATATTTCAGGTTGCGGTTCGTCCCCGCTGGCATCCCTCCGATCCAGACCGTCCCCCTTTCCCTGACCCACAGCCGTTTTCGATCCGCGACGACCGGTTCGTCGCGACAGAAGGGCTTTGAATCTACCCTACGACTACCCGACATGGAACTGTTCGGATCGAGCGGCGTCCGCGGTGTCGTCGGATCGGAGCTGACGCCGGAACTCGTCGGTCAGGTGGCCGCCGCAGCGGGCGTGACCGTCGACGCGGACACCGTCGCCGTCGCCCGCGACACACGAACGACCGGCACGATGTTCGTAAACGCCGCCTCGGCAGCACTCGCGGGCGTCGGCGTCGACGTGAGGCGACTTGGAATCGTTCCGACCCCGGGCGTTCAGGCCTACGCCGAGGCAAACGGCGTCCCCGTCGTCCTCGTCACCGCGAGCCACAATCCGCCGGAGTACAACGGCGTGAAACTCGTCGGCGCCGACGGCGTCGAGTTCACCCGCGACGGGCTAGAAGCGGTCGAGGCCCGGGTCTCGGACACCCCGCTTGTCGGCTTCGACGCCGTCGGGGACGTTACGGCGGTCGACGGCGTCCGTCGGCAGTACCGCGAGCAGCTGATCGAGGCGGTCGATCGGGAGGCGATCGCTTCGGCGGATCTCACCGTCGCCGTCGATCCGGGACACGGTGCGGGCTGTCTCACCTCGCCTGCCACCTTCCGCGAACTGGGCTGTGCGGTGCGCACCGTCAACGACGATCCGGATGGCCGCTTCCCCGGCCGGGATCCGGAGCCGGTCCCGGCCAACCTCGGCCACCTCCGCCGCCTCGTCGCCACGACCGACGCCGATGTCGGGATCGCTCACGACGGCGACGCAGACCGGGCCGTCTTCGTCGACGAAACCGGCCGAGACATCCCCGCAGAGACCTCCTTTGCCGCCCTCGCCGCGGCCGAACTGACGCCCGGCGACACGCTCGTCTCGGCCGTCAACGTCTCACAGCGGGTGGTCGACGTCGTCGAGGCGGCCGACGCGACGCTCGAACTCACGCCCATCGGTAGTACCCACCTGATCACGAGGATGCAGTCGCTGCTCGACGACGGAGCCACCGTTCCGATCGCCGGCGAGGGCAACGGCGGCATCTTCTTTCCACCGTACAGAATCGCCAGAGACGGTGCCTACATCGCCGCCAGATTCCTCGAACTGCTCACCGACCGGACGGCGAGTTCGCTCGCCGCCGAGTACGCCGGCTACGAGACCGTTCGGGTCAACCTCTCGTACGACGACGAACGCGAACGCGAGGCGATGCTCGACGCGGCCGCGTCGGTCGCCGAAACCACGACCGCAGACGTGATCACGATCGACGGCTACCGGCTCGACTACGGCGACGGCTGGGTGCTCGTCCGACCGAGCGGCACGGAACCGCTCGTCCGGCTGTACGCCGAGGCACGGACCGAAGACCGGGCGGAGACGCTGCTGTCGACGCTTCGAGAGCCGATCGAAGACGCCGCAGCCGACGCCTGATCGCCGATCCGATCATACCTCGGACGGAGCCGGGTACTCCGCGAGCGCGGCTTCGACTGCGTCGCAGGCTGTTTCGGCTTCCCGCCGCTCCGCGTCGATTTCGCCGGCCTCGAGTTTCCGTCGCTGTTCGGCCGTCAACTCCGCGGTCGCAATCGCGGCCGTCCGGAGGTCCTCGAAGTTCTCCCATCGGGTGGCTTCGGCAACCGTCCGGAGGGCTGCGACGGTGTCTTCGTCCGCGATCCGACCCACGATTCCGATCTGCTCGTCGATCCGGAATCGGAGCGGCGTCGCCGCAAGCGGTGGCCACTCGATCTGCAGCGGCTCGGCGGAGAGTCCGTCCAGATACGTTCGATTCGTTCCGATCCGACCCTTCAGCCGACGCGGGTTCTCGACGTAGTGTGACAGCTTCGAGTTCGAGTAGTCGGCGTATTCGAGCAACTGATCGATCGGTTCCTCGCCGATCGCCGCCGACTCGAGGTACGCACACAGCTCCTCGGGCGGCTTCTCGAATCCGATCAGCGGTCGATCTGCCGCCGCCCTGACGACGGACAGAAGCTCCCGGGCGGGGGCCTCCCGTCGGAACTGCTCGAACGCCGCCTCGATTCCCTCGTTGTACGCCTCGATCGGCTCTCTGAGACGTTCGGTCGGCGCCGAAAGTGGCGCGTCGCCGAACCGCGCCACCGATTCGAGCTCCTCGATCCGGTCTTCGAGTTCCTCCCGTCGGCGCCGGACGGCCCGATACGCCTCGCGGTACGTCGCCACCGCCTCCTCGATGTCTGCTTCGAGTTCGGCGTAGGTCGCCGCCGGCGACAGCGCCTCCCGTGCCGCGTCGAAATTTCGCTTCGACAGCGATTCCGTCGGTCCGGCCGTCTTCACCTGCCGGTCGGCCTCGATGAAGGCGTCTCCGGTCGGGACGTCCTCCGGAATCGACTCCAGTGTCTCCGAAAGCTCCCGGCGAAATTCGACGTAGCCCTCGAAGTCGTCCCAGTCGGTCGCCCGCTCCTCGTATCTGTCGAGCACCGAGACGATCGATCGATAGCCGTCGGCGACGGCGGTCAGCGTCTCCCGGTCGACGTCGAGATCGGATCGGAGGTCGCTCAGCCGGTCGTGGGTCGCTTCGAGACGCTCGACCGCCTGTGGCGTCGGCTGCGTGCTCATCACTCGTAGACGTCGTCCGGATCGAAGACGCGTTCGGCGACCGCCTCGCCGTCGAGTGTCCGGTAAAAACAGCTGTCGTATCCGGTGTGACAGGCACCGCCGGACTGCTCGACGCGGTACAGGAGGGCGTCACCGTCGCAGTCCACGCGAATCTCCTCGATCGTCTGTGTGTGTCCGCTCGTTGCCCCCTTCTTCCACAGTTCGTCGCGGCTCCGGGAGTAGTAGTGGGCGACCCCGGTGTCCCGCGTCCGTTTCAGCGCCTCGCGGTTGACGTAGGCGAGCATCAACACCTCGTCGCTTTCGGCATCCTGTGCGACCGCCGGCAGCAGCTCCTGCTCCTCGAAGGCGAGGTCGATCTCACCGTCGATGTCGACGGCGGTCTCCTCGGCGTCTGTACTCATCGTTCGAGAGTGGGAGACAGCCGCGGATAGTCCTTTTGTCCGTCGCGGGTGCTCAGACGAGACCGAGTGCCGAAAGCAGCCCAAAGAGCAGGTCACCGTAGCTCACTCCGACGATCAGCCCGAAAAACATCGGGATGACGAACGGAATCCCCGGGCTGATCCACACCGACTCCCGCGTCGTCAACACGTCCAGTCCGTTCCGCAACTCCTCCGGCGTCGTTCCGTAGGCGGCGTGTCGATCCAGAAACCGTTCGACGCCCCACTCGTCGAGCGGTCGGATCGCCGCTTCGCCCGCCTCGGCCGTGACTCCACCGTCCGTGATCGTCTCGATTCCGTCTGCGATCGCCCCGTCTCCGGGATCGTTCTCCGCTGCCGGCAGCGGGTGTCGGTACCGCTCCGGATCGCTCCGCAGCTCCGACAGCGACACCCCACGCCACCGGAGGTACATCCGCAGCGCGTCGAGGTCGAGGCCACGCCGCGTCAGCCCCGACGGCGTCTCGAGCAGCCGTCCGTGTTCTTCGAGCACACTCTCGACGGCGACCGGACGACCGACGAACATCGGGAGTCCGACCCGACCGACGGCCGCGTTCCTGCCGGCCAACACGACCGGATACAGCAGTCCGAGAAGTACCGTATTCGAGAGGATCGTGAGCGAAAACACCCCGATTTCGGAGCCGACGACCGGATAGACGCTCTCGCCGACGACGTACACCGGATACGTCGGGAACAGAAGCGCGAGCGTCATGATCGCCTTGGCGTCGGCACCGCCGAAGCCACCGATCCGCCAGAAAATGTAGCCGAGCGGTGCGACGATACCCAGAGACAGCGCGACACGGATTCCGAACAGTCGCTGTTCGAGCGCGAATCCACCGACGACCGAGACGGCGTCCCACAGGAGCGCGACGACCCCGACGACGACGAGCGGCAGCCAGACGACGTTCGGCACGCGCCGCGTCTTCAGATCGCGGTAGGCCGCCCACCCGAAGACCGGAACGGCGATCGAGCGCAGCAGGTCGGGGCCGGTGGCGATGCCTGCGAGCAGTGACACAACTTCCGCTCGGGCAAGCGGGGGCATAAAATCCGCCGTTGTGTCGATCCGGGAGTCAGTGCCACTCGACGGCGATCGATCCGGCGTCCAACACGAACGTCGGATCGGCCACCGATTCCGGTCCGCCGCCGTCCGCGACCGCCTGCAACCGCCGTCGAACGCTCTGTGACACCCGTGCCCACTGGAGTTCCTCGCCACGCTTGCCGCCGCTGAAAAGCGTCACGTGCGGGGAGTACGGCCCCCAGCGAATACGGCCGCCGCGGGCGGAAACGGCGTCCGCAAGCGGCGAGACGATCTCGCCCATCGGGACCGACGCATCCAGCGCGACGACCATCGGATTCCGCGACGACGGCCAGAGGTGGTACCCGTCGACCGGGACCCGCATCGAGGATGGGGCGACCCCCTCGACGTCGGCCCGAATCCGTTCCATCTGTGCCTTCGGCGCGGCGATGCCGACGAGACTCAGGTGTGGATCACGTTCGAGCGTGTAGGCGTCCGGCCCGTCGAGCCACGCGTACAGCCGATCCCGGATCTCGTCTACCGGATCGTCGTCTTCGAACCGAACCGGAATCCACCCCGTCACGAGATTTCCGGCCATACGTACGCGTCGCCCGCGTCGAAATAAAATCCGCCGATCGGCGTTCGAGACACCGATACACGCGCCATTCATTCCTTCTCGACAATCACTGTCCGTTGCCGTCAAAATTGATAGATAGACAATCCATATACGGGACTAGCGTTACAGGTTGGGTATGAACGGGGCGGACGACTGGACGTTCGACATCGACAGCACGGCACTCGTCGTCGTCGGCGCACAGCGGGGGTTCGACGACGAACGCTACGGCGAACGGAACAACCCGGATGCTGACCGCCACATCCAGGAGTTGCTCGACGCGTTTCGGACGGCAGACGGTGTCGTCGTTCACGTCCGCCACGACGCCGAGGAACGCCGTTCACCGCTGTATCCCGGCCGACGAGGCAACGATTTCCGGGAGACAGCAGAACCGGCCCGCGGGGAGAGCATCGTCGGAACGCGGCGACTGAATCCGTTTCATCGAAGCACCTTCGAGGAGCTACTCGCAGACGCGGGCATCGATCGGCTCTTGCTCGTCGGCTACGACACCGATCGGCTCCTCACGGCGACGGCCGTCGCCGCCGAGGACCGCGGTTACGCCCCGACTGTCGTCTCCGACGCGGCCGTCACGTTCCAGCGAGAGCGCGACGGGACGCGCTATGCCGCAGAACAGGTCCACCGCGTCACGCTTGCGAGTCTCTCGGAAACGACGGCCGACGTCGTCGAAGCCGCGACGGTGCTGGCACGGCTCGAAACGCTCGATTACTGATCGCGACGCTCCGCTGCAGACTGCGGCCTCGAAAGCTCTTAACATCGCTCCGGGAGTAGCCTCCACACACCCGATGTCGCCGTTCACTCGCCGTGACATTCTCGTCTGTGCCGGGACGATACTGACACTCGCCGGTTGTACCGATGGAACCGGCCCCTCCGGCAGTACGGATTCCGGACGACCCGTGTCCACCGACGATTCGGAACGCGCCGTGCTGGGAGAACGGGCCACGATTCCGGATGCGTTCGAACTCGTCGGACAGATGCGTGTCGACGACACGACGGTCCAGATGGACGGGCGAGCGACCGACAGCACGTTGTTCCTCACGGTTCGAGGACCGGATACGACGGTCGAGCAGTATGTAACACCCGGCGAACTTGCGGTCAGAACGCCGGAGCGCTGTATCCGAACCACAGTCGGCGGGGAGTCGACGCCCGACGAGGCCATTTTGACCGCATTCGAGTCGGCCACACCGGACGTACCACCGCCACGGACGACAGCGATCGGCGGAATACCGCTCGCCCCGGGTGCATTCGAGCGAACGGTCGCCGAGCGCTTCACGATAGCACAGAGCGGAGAATCGACGGTCGACGGCACCGACACACGATCGTTCGAGTACGAACCGACGGAGGTTCCTCGTGGGAGTGAGACGTATCATCTGGGCGTCAACTCCGGCATCATCCGACGGGTCGAATCCGAGGTCGTCGACTGGGAACACCACTCCTGGGAGTACCGACCGATCGAGTCGATGACCGTCGAGTGGAATCTCTTGCCGGCCGACGGAATCGAGCCGATCGATACACCGGAACAGGGATGTCGGTCGGAGTGACCCGACGACCTACAGCGTCCGGGACATCCGATACGTGATCCCCATCGGGTTCACGACGGAAAATCCCGCCCGGGCGTAGAATCGCTGGAGCCGCCGCTCGGAGGTGGATACCGACAGCCACACGTCCCGAACCCCGTCGGCGCGGGCCTGCCCGAGTCCCGCCGAGAGTAGTGCCGTTCCGATCCCGAGACCCTGATACTCGTCACGAACGAAGATCGACAGTTCGTGTCGGCCGGTTCCATCGGGAACGAAGCTCACGTGGCCGATCACCTGACCGTCGTGCCGGGCAACGACATCCGTTCCGTCGAGGAGGTCCTCGAGCCACGTCCGGATCGCCGGTTCGTCGCGTGGGGGGACTCCCTGTGCCCGACTCGTCGAATCGAGGCTGTCGTACATCTCGGTCAACTCTTCAGGATCACCCGTAAACGGCCGGATATCGACCTCGCCGCCGCGCTCGTCGTGTATCACCTCCGGTGGTCGACGCGGCGTGATCCGCCGCGGCCGGAACCGCTTTCCGATCGACCGAATAAACTCTTTTACGCTCATACACAAAACAAAGATCTGCTATCAGAAATATCTTCTATCCATATATTAATCAGATAGTATCATAATCGATCATACAGTCATATCTGTTAATGATGTTTTGCGTCGGAGATTCCGGACAGCAGGCGACGTGATCAACAGCAGCCGAGCTGCTGCTGGATTCGGGTGCCACAGTCGGCACACGTGATCCAAAATGTGTCCGTGTGTTCGATAGCGCTGCCACAATCGGGGCACACCAGAAGCGTGGACATACAGTAGACACACACGGCAGTATCATGAGCCCACCGACTCCGACAGACGGCGTCACTTCAGCCGCGACACAGGCAGGTGATCGATTCGCGTTTCGGGGACTCGGTGGGTTTGCGGTGTCCCGACGAACGACGGTCCGGGGACGGGTTCGTAATCGATGTCGGGACGAGAAGGATACTGCTGTCCTCTGTGTGCAACAATGTGGCCGCAGTACAGGGTTAGATGACGCGGTTCTGCAGGTAATCGAGGTGCTTTGCGTTGTAAACGATCTTGACGGTGTCTGCGGCCGGCGAGCCGATACAGGTCAGCCGCACGTTCTTCTCTTCGACCTCCTCGTCGGAGAGAATCTGCTGCATGTCCATGTCGATGTCGCCTTCCTTCACGATGGCAGCACAGTTCGCACAGGCACCGGCCCGACACGAGAACGGCCAGTCGTACCCCTGTGCCTCCGCGGCCTCGAGGACGTACTCGCCTTCGGCAACGTCGAGTTCGCCGTAGTCCTCGTCACCGAGGTCGGCGTCGGCGGCCTGCTCGAAGAGGTCGTCGTCGTCCATGTCCCAGCCGTGATCGTCCAGCACTTCGTAGTTGAGGTATTCTACTGTTGGCATCAAACCACGCTACACGCCCCACATTGTTTAAGTTTGCTGTTGGTCTCATTTATATGAAACAGGGCACACACCGAGACCGTCTCCCTCTGCCGTCGTCGTCTCCTGCCCCGAGAGCCTTTTGAGTCTTCGTCGCCGCTGTCCGGTATGTTTCCGGCGTTCGAGGTCGTTCCCGCGGTCGATGTCAAGGACGGTGAAGTGGTACAACTCGTCGGCGGTGAGCGGGGAACCGGTCGGCGGTACGGCAATCCGGTCGAGGCAGCCGAAGACTGGGTCGACGAGGGGGCCGAGACGCTCCACCTCGTCGACCTCGATGGAGCCTTCGATGGCGAGCGGGCGAACGCCGATGCGATCGACGCGGTCGTCGATGCGGTCGGCGACACCGTCGACCTGCAACTCGGCGGCGGCATCCGAACGGCCGCCGACGCCTGTCGGTTGCTCGATGCCGGCGTCGATCGCGTCATCCTCGGCACCGCGGCCGTCGAAACCCCCGACATCGTCGCCGATATAAGCGAGACACACCCCGGAAGCGTGCTCGTGAGCCTCGACGCCGCCGGCGGCGAGGTCGTCGTCTCCGGCTGGACCGAGGGCACCGGCCTCGACCCTGCCGAAGCCGCAACCCGGTTCGAGCAACTGGGTGCCGGCGGGATCCTCTTCACCGACGTCGACGTCGAAGGGCAGCTCGACGGGATTCGTCGAGACCCAGTCGAGAGCGTGGTCGAGGCAGTCGACATCCCCG
The DNA here is from genome assembly GCA_040409725.1 of Natronomonas sp. Classification (GTDB taxonomy): domain Archaea; phylum Halobacteriota; class Halobacteria; order Halobacteriales; family Haloarculaceae; genus Natronomonas. Next base: position 8,439 of record JARWGK010000078.1, on the reverse strand, counting down.
TCGTCGCCTCCGGCGGCGTTTCGACGCTCGAGGACATCCGGGAACTGCAGGCGGCGGGAGCAGCCGCCGTCGTCGTCGGAACGGCGCTGTACGAAACGCGGTTCACCCTTCGGGAGGCACAGGCGGCCGCCTCGGCCGAGTGACCGCCACCGGTTATACCACGTCGTCCAGCGCCGCCCCGAGTCGGGGGTATCGCTCCGCGAGGTAGTTTCGCAGGAGGGCGAAGCCGACGACGGAAACGAGCGCGACGACGGCTCCACCCACCGGACCGAGTCGTTTCGAGGCGATCTTCCAGACGGTCCATCCGGCACCGAGGAGTCCAAAGCGTCCGGCCATACCTCAGCTACCGGACCGACCGACAAAAACCGCAGGGGCCGATCTGCCGCACGACAGGATTATACCGCTGTCGGGTGCAGAGAACGCTGATGCGTGTCGCAGCATTCAGCGAACTGATCGGACCGGACGGCGTGGATATCATCGACAGAGAGCGCTCGACGCCGGAGGATGGCGAGGCGATACTCGACGTCGAGGCGTGTTCGATCAACCGCCACGATCTGTGGATTCTGGAGGGCGATTCGGCGATGGTCGACGCCGACGACCTGCCCTTCGTCAGCGGTCTCGACGTCGCCGGCGTCGTCAGGAGCGTCGGCGACGGCGTCGACTCCGTCGCGGCCGGCGATCGCGTCGTGCTCTGCCCCAGCGAAACCTGCGGTCGCTGTCGCTTCTGCCGCGAGGGTCCCGAAAACCAGTGTGAGAACTTCTCGCTGTTTCACGGCGGCCTGGCCGAATCGGCCCGCGTCGATGCCGACCGACTGATCCGCCTTCCGGAATCCGTCGAGTCGACGACCGCCGCCACGCTCCCGACGGCGTACCTGACCGCCCGCCACATGCTTCGCCGTGCGGACGTAACGGCCGGCGATCTCCTGTTCGTCCCCGGCGTGACCGGTGGTGTCGGCGTCGCAAGCGTCCAGTTGGCAGACGTACTCGGCCTCGAGACGATCGGCACCTCCTCGTCGGCAAAAAAGCTCGATCGGCTCGCTGATCTCGGCCTCGATCACGCGATCGAATCCGCCGACCCAGAGACGATTCGCTCCGAGGTCACGGCGATTGGAACGCCCGATGCGGTCGTCAATCACCTCGGCGGTCCCTACACCGAGGTCGGTCTCGACTGTCTCCGTCGGGGTGGTCGGATGGTCATCTGTGGACGCACGGCCGACGACAGAAGCGAGATCGACATCCCCGATCTGTTTCTCGGACACAAACGAATCGTCGGCAGCACGTTGGGAACACAACCGGAACTCGAAGGACTCGTCGAGTTCGTCGCAGACGGCGACCTCGCCCCCGAGATCGATTCGACGTACCCGCTGGAAGCGACCGACGAGGCCTTCGCCGCGATGCAGGATCGAGACGCCGTCGGAAAGATCGTCGTTACGCCGTGATCGGGATACGTATTTTCGTGTCGTAGCGTCTGTGTCTGTCGCCGTGGGTTTATATTCGCTCGTCCAGTTTTCCCGGCAATGAGCGACGAACGGGCCGCAGCACGTACCCGCGAGACGGCCGAGACCGAAATCGAGGTGACGCTTTCGATCGACGGAAACGGCGACAGCACCGTCGACACCGGCGTCGGCTTCTTCGATCACATGCTCGAATCCTTCGGAAAACACGGGCTGTTCGACCTCACCGTTCGCTGTGACGGCGACACGGAAATCGACGACCACCACACAGTCGAGGACGTGGCGATCACTCTCGGGGAAACCCTCGACGACGCCCTGGGGGACCGCCGCGGAATCGTCCGGTACGCCGACCGTCGGGTACCGCTGGACGAGGCCGTCGCCTCGGTCGTCGTCGACGTCTCCGGCCGCCCCCGATTTTACTTCGACGGTGAGTTCTCCCAGGCTGAGATCGGCGACTTCACGAGCGACATGGCCCGACACTTCGTTGAATCGCTCGCGATGAACGCAGGATTGACCCTCCACGCCGAAATCGAGGGCGAAAACGCCCACCACGAGGCCGAGGCGCTTTTCAAGGCGCTGGCGCGGGCACTCGACGACGCCACCCGAATCGACGACCGCCGGAGCGACACGCCCTCGACGAAGGGAACGCTGTGAGCGAACCGCGCGTTTGATCTCGATTCGGGGCCTGTGGTTCGGTTTTTTGCGGCAACTCACAGTTCGTCCTTGAGCGTCACGTCACGCGCGTAGAAAAAATACCAGCCGACGGCGACAACAGAGATCACAGTTCCGAGAACCTGCGAGAGCGGCTGCATGAACGGGATCAACGCGAAGCTTGCGATCCCGCCGACGATCGGCACGGCCGGGTAGCCCGGACAAGTAAATGACGGCTCGTACCACGCCGGATCTCGACGACGGATGACGATCAACGCGAGACAGATGAGCCCGTAGAGGATCAGATGCAGGAACGATGCCACCTCCGCGAGTACCGCTGTCCGCCCGAAGGCGACGAGAACGACGGTCACGCCACCGACGAATCCCAGCGCGAAATGTGGTGTGTTGTACTGCTTGTTCACCCGCGCGGCTGATTCCGGCACGATGGAATCAGAACTCAATCCGTACAGCGCTCGTGAGGCGCTCAGAATCGAGGCGTTGGCGGAAGAAACAGTCGCAAGGAGCCCCCCGACGAGAATCGCAAGCGCACCGAAGAAGCCCAGATACTCCTCTGCGACGTTGACGATCGCGGTTTCACCCATCGGTCCGATCACGTCTGGTTCGAACGTGTAGCCGGCAATGAGTAGTGTCACGACGTAGAACACCCCGACGAGCACGACCGATCCGACCATCGAAAGCGGCAGGTTTCGATCCGGTTCGACGATGTCCTCGGCGACGGTGGCGATCTGTGCAAACCCGAGATACGAGGTAAAGACGAGCGCGGCGGTCGTCAAAATTGGCCCGAATCCGCGGGGCGCGAACGCCGCCGTGATCCGTGAATCGCCACGGACGCCGACGAGGTCCAGCCCACTCACCGACAGGAACACGACGAGAATCGCAAGCAGGAGTCCGACGACTGCGTTCTGCAACGACTCGGTGTTTTCGGTCCCGAAGACGCTCAGAATCGTCAACCCCACCCCGACCACGATACCGAGAAGTAACACGACCCGCACCGGTCCGATCGAGACACCGGTCCCACCGACGACTCCGGCTTCGACGAGGATGGCTGCGGCGTACTCACCGAATCCGACGAGATAGAAGGCGGTCGCAAAGATCAGCCCGAATGTGAGCCCGATGCCGACGATTGCACCCGGAAGTGCCCCGAGGCCTCTCGATATGAAGTAGTAGCCACCCCCGCTTTTTGGCATCGCGGTCGCAAGCTCGGAGGTCGGCAGCGCGACCAGGAGTGCGATCACCGCACCGATTGCGAAGGACACGGCTGCTGCCGGTCCAGCGCGACCGGCGGCCAATCCGGGAAACACGAAGATACCAGCACCGATCATCGTCCCCGTCCCGATCGTCACCGCCCCGGCCAGTCCGACCGTTCGTTCCAGTTCACCCTCTCCGTCCGACGCGTCTTCGGCCACTGTCGTCGTTTTGTACCGCCGAACTCTTAATGATACGGTCGTGTTTCCGGAGGTTCCCCGATTCCACCAATAAACCTAAATCGAAGCCAGTCTGCGTTCGACGTGAGCATCACCTGATGTCGAACACGCTATCGGAGACGACCATCCTGGTGCCGTTCGACGCCAGCGATCCCGGAGAGCCCTCGCCGGCACTCGTCGACCTGCTCAGCCCGCATCGGGTGGTCGTTCTCGGCTACTACCCGGTTCCCGATCAGTCCTCGACGGATCAACTCAGAGACGAGTTCGGCGACGAGGCAAACGAGGCTGCGGCGGAAATCGCATCCCGCTTCGCAGATCGGGGTGCAGGAGCCGACTCTGTCGTCGTCTTCACACACGACAGATCGAAGACGATCGATCGCATCGCGGCCGAACACGGCGTCGATGCGGTACTTACCGAAGGGCCGATCGGTGAGGAACTCGAACAGATATTCGTCCCGCTGCGCGGGGACGGAAACCTCGAATCGATCGTTTCCTTCCTCGAAGCACTCCTCACTCAGAGTACCGCAACCGTGACACTGTTCAACGTCCCCGAGGACGACGAGGAAGACGCCCGCGGTGAGTTTCTGCTCCGTGGGGCGCAGGATCGTCTACTGGAGGCGGGCGTCGACCCCGAACGGGTCACGTGGGAACAGAAGCGATCCGGGTCTCCCGGAGCCGCGATCGTCGAGGCCGCCGAGGCGTACGATCTGATCGTCACCGGCGAGACTGAGCCGTCGCTACGGGAACGACTTCTCGGCGATGTCACCGATCGAATCATAACACAGTCCAGCCATCCCGTGTTGGTCGTCCGAAACTGACACGAACACCCATCATTATTACAGTCGGTTCACATTTCCAGATATGCCGATCACAGAGTCCGATCTACCGGGGGTCGGAAAAAAGTTCGAAATCGAACTGAAAGACGGCGAGATGATCATCGTCATCCACAACACGGGCAAACGGGAGCTGTTTCGTCGGGACGACCCCGCAGACGACTCCGAGAAGGTCTTCGAGTTCCCCGACGAGATGGCCCGAAAGATCGGTTCGATCATCGAAGGGGCACACTTCCAGCCGGTCGAATCCGAAACACAGGAGACGACCCTCCCCGGCGGCATCCTGCTGGAGTGGTACGAACTCCAGCCGGGTTCCGATCTGATCGGCGAAACCCTCGAAAGCGCCGACATCGGCAACCGGACCGGCTTCACCGTCGTGGCGATCCAGCGCGGCGACGAGACGATCGATAGCCCGCCGGCCGACACCTCCCTTGCGGAGGGTGACACGCTGATCGGCGTCGGCACCCGAGAGAACTGTTCGGCGTTCGAGGAACTGCTCACAGCGTGATGACAGAACCGACAGACCGGTCGTCCCGGAGCCGATGGCGTCGTCCTGCCGACCCCAACCGACCGGAGGTTGCCTGCGATGGCTGACGTTCTCCTCGAAATCGGTCTCATGCTCGCGGCCATCGCCGCGGTCGGGGCGGTCGCAAACCGGCTGGGACAGTCGGTCATCCCCTTCTACATCGTCGTCGGAATGCTGCTCAGTGAGTTCGTCGTCGGGCGGGTCGACCTGCCGCTCCTCGGTGAGTTTTTCATCGCCGAATCGGAGTTCATCACGATCGGTGCGGAACTCGGGATCGTCTTCCTTTTGTTTTTCCTCGGCTTGGAGTTCAACCTCGATCGGCTTCTCGAAAAGAAAACCGAGATCGGGACCGCCGGGACGATCGATCTGGGCATCAACTTCGGTGCCGGGCTCGTCCTCGGCTGGCTCGTCTTCGGCGAGTTTCTCCCGGCGTTTCTGACCGCAGGGATCGTCTACATCTCCTCGTCTGCGGTCATCACGAAGTCGCTCATCGATCTGGGCTGGATCGCAAACGACGAGTCCGAGCCGATGCTCGGCACCCTTGTCTACGAGGACCTGTTCATCGCGGTGTATCTCGCCGTCGCCTCGGCGATCGTCCTCGGCGGCGGCAGCATTGGCGAGGCGGCCTTCGACATCGGGATCGCAATAGCGTTTATTCTCGTTCTCCTGTTGTTGGTTTATGTCGGGACCGCGTGGTTCTCGCGGCTGATCGAGACGGACGACCACGAGTTCATCGTCCTGCGAACGGTCGGCATCCTCGTGTTGATCGCCGGTGCAGCCCTCTCACTCGGGGTCAGCGAAGCCGTCGCCGCCTTCTTCGTCGGGATGGCCTTCTCCGCGACCGACCACGTCCACCAGCTGGAGGAACTGCTCGAACCGCTCCGGGACACCTTCGCCGCCGTCTTCTTCTTCTGGATCGGTCTCGTGACCGACCCGCTTCTGTTCGGTGCGGTCGCAGGATTGATCCTCCTCGCCGTGGTCGTGACGACGCCGACGAAACTCGTCAGCGGCTTCCTCGGTGGCCGTGCCTTCGGCCTCGACACACGCCGTTCGACCCGCGTCGCCCTGGGGATGACGACCCGCGGTGAGTTCTCGTTGATCATCGCGACGATCGCCATCGCCGGGGCCGAGGCCGGCACCTTCCCCGCGGAGCTGGCGGCGACGATCAACGCCTTCGCCGTTGGCTACGTGTTGATCATGGCGATCCTCGGGACGACGCTGATGCAGTACTCCGGGCCGTTCGAGCGGCTTGCGGTCTCTCGGTTCGATTCCGTCGCTGCTCCCGGCCCCGAGGTCGGCGGAGACGATTGACCCCGGTTCACCTCTGCTCAAAGGCAATCGCCATCCCCTGCCCGAAGCCGACACACTCCGTGGCGAGTCCCCGGTCTGCTCCGCGTCGGTGCATTTCGTACAGCAGCGTCACCGGAAGCCGGGCCCCCGTCGCTCCGAGCGGGTGGCCGATGGCAATCGCACCACCGTTGACGTTGAACCCCGACTCGAAGCCCAACTCGCGGCGGCAGTACACCGTCTGTGAGGCGAAGGCCTCGTTCAATTCGACGAGGTCGTAGTCGTCGGCGGTCGTTTCGGTCCGTTCGAACAGCCTCCGACAGGCCGGTACCGGTCCGATTCCCATCACCTCCGGATCGACGCCGGCAACCGCCGACTCGCCGACGATCGCCATCGGTTCCAGCCCGTTTTCGTCGGCGAATTCGGCGGAAACGACGAGCAGACCGGCCGCGCCGTCGGTGGTTTGCGAGGCGTTTCCGGCGGTGACGGTTCCGTTTTCCGCAAATACCGGGTCCAGTTCACCCAGCCCTTCGATCGTCGTATCCCGCCGGAGCCCCTCGTCTTCCGCCACGAGACGCGTCTCACCGTCGACCCGTCCCTCGATCGGGACGATCTCCTCGGCGAAGCGACCGTCGTCGGTCGCCGCAGAAGCCCGCTGCTGTGAACGGGCGGCGTACTCGTCCTGTTCCCGGCGGCTCACGCCGTACCGTTCGGCGACGGCCTCGGCCGTGGCACCCATCCGGAGATCGGCGAGATCGTACCGTTCGGCGAGCAGCGGAGCGAAGTCGGTGTTGCCGCCGATGGGGACCATCGACATCGATTCGACGCCGCCGGCGACGACACAGTCCTGTCGCCCGGCCCGGATCGCGTCGGCGGCCTGTGCGATCGCCTGTGCCGAGGAGGCACACCAGCGGTTGATCGTCGCCGCCGGCGTCGACTCCCCGAGTGTGGAACACAGCGCGATCACGCGGGCAAGGTTGTTGCCCTGTGGCCCGCGTTGTCCGGCACAGCCCCACAGGAGGTCGTCCACCGATTCACCGTCGAGTCCGGTCTCTGCGAGCAGGTGATCGACGAGCGGGATCGACAGTTCCTCGGGTCGAACGTCGGCAAAGACGCCGTCTGCCTTGCCGAGTGGCGTCCGGCAGGCGGCGACGACGACCGGTGTCGTGTCGTCCATACTGCCCACAGAACGCCTGCTGTTCTCAATCTATCGACGGTGTCGAGATGTGCGAACGACTTTTATCGACACCGGTGTAACTACGTCGGGAATGACCGATACGGTGGAGACGGCGGCCGAGACCCTCCCTTCTGGATTCGGCTGTGTCGAGGAGCCCGTATTGTATCTCACAGGATCCGGTGAACTACTCGACTGGAATCCGGCGTTCGCGGAACTAATAGGGGGTGTCGATACGGATTCCACGACGGCGACGGCAGATGTACTCGACTCGGAGGATCGACGACGCCTGCAGAACGGTGTGACGAACGCACTCGAAACCGGAAGAGAGACGCTCACCGTGTCGATACAATCGAAAACGGGTGCCGAAACTGGTCTCGAACTCTCGCTCGTGAGTGTCTCCGATGAGTGGACGACGGCCTCTCGTGTCGTCGGGATCGGTCGGGTGATCGAGACACCCGAGACGCCCGGTTCCGAGCGACTCGAAACAGACGGATTGTCAGATGACCGTCGACGACAGGAACGAGAACGGTACGAGACGCTCATCAACCAGAGTACTGACGGAGTCATGGTCGTCCGGGACGGCAGGTACGATTTCGTCAACGAACGATTCGCGGAACTGTCCGGGTACGACACCGAAGAACTGCTCGGGATGTCTTTCAAGAAGGTCGTCGCCCCGGAGTATCACGACCTCGTCCAGGAGCGGTACGAAAAACGTCTCGCCGGTGAATCGCCGCCGGACACCTACGAGATCGAAATCGTCCGTGCCGACGGCCAGCGGCGGACCCTCGAGTTGTCGTCCTCGCCGCTGAGAGAAAGCGGCGAAACGACGATACTGGCGAACGTCCGGGACATCACCCACCGAAAACGCCGCGAGCAGGCAATAAGCACGCTGCAGGATGCGACAGCGCAGATACAGACGGCAGACTCACCCCAGCAGATCGCCGATATCGCCGTCGATGCGGCGACAGATATTCTCGAAACGGAACGCGCCATCTGCTGGTTGTACGACGCAGAGTCCGACACGCTGGAGCCGACAGCGGTCACCGATCCGGTCGAAACGCAGGCG
>JARWGK010000077.1:0-8814 GCA_040409725.1 Natronomonas sp. | reverse complement strand
GCACCGCACAGCCATTGACGTCTTTTTTGTGCTATTTATCCTCAATACCGCACCGCTCAGAATGCGCTTTTGTGCCTGTCCCGGTACTGCCCTCTGCCGCCCACGCTCGATACCGCATCGTCCGGATCGAACTGCTGTCTACTACACCGCTCCGGCGAACGCATACCGAAATCGCCGTTCGATTCGACGGTTGACGGCTGTGTCTGCGTGGACAATATAAATGAATCCCGAGACAAACGTGGGTGTACATGTCCCCTGAGGAGATGCCGGCCGTCCCCGAGGATCGACTCGACGCCGGCGGCTGGGAACGCGTCGAGGAAACTACCGAAACGGTGTTTCAGCTCCCGACGGCGAAAGTCGAGGGTCACACGCTGTTGTTCGAGGACGGCAACCTGCGCGAACGGGTGATCGAAGCCGGCGGCGACGACCGCACATGGCGGTTCTTTTTCGCAACGACGCTGTCGTTTCACCCCCCACTTGCCCCCGGCGTGTCGACGATGGTGAAGCCGACGGTCGTCACCGAAGCCCGGGATCGATTCGCCGACGACCTCCGGAAGCGCGGATTCGAAAACATCGATCGGGGGCGAACACAGACGATCCGTGCCGAAAGCGACGCCCGAATCCGTCTGTCGCAGTACCGCGCCAGACTCGTCGTCTCGGAAACGCGTCTCACCATCTCCGGATTTCTTGGTGTGTGGTACGACGACGATTTTTATATCGCAGGTGGTGCCTACCCCGAATCCGGCCTCGAAACGTGGGTCGATACCGACCCCGAGGGCTACCGCGACGAACTGCTCGAACTCATTCGAGCCGTGGGGTAAAGCGTCCGAACAACAGATATCCGGTGTGTCCGACGCCGGCCGTCGAAGGGCGGCTGCCGCGTTCGCTGAAATCCATCTCCCGCTGGATCGTTTCGAGCGTTTCGACACCCGACAGCCCAGCCTCCTCGGCGGCGGTCGAACACGCCCGCGCCGACTCGATGAACGGGGTGTAGACGGCAACGAAGCCGCCCGGAGCCAGAAGCGACGGCGCGTCGGAGACGACATCTGCTGCGTCGCCCGTATCGAGCGTCACGACGTCGAATCCATCGCCCTCGGAGAGCCTCGAAAGCTCCTCTCGAACGTCGCCCGTCCGGACCTCTACCCGATCGGTGACGCCGGCCAGTTGCATGTTTTCTCTTGCGACCTCGGCAAACTCCGGGTCCCGTTCGTACGTCGTCACCTCGACGCCCAGTCGACCGAGAAATGCCGCCAACACTCCCGTTCCCGTCCCGGCGTCCAGAACGCGGTCCCCGGCAGCGACGCCGGTGTGCCCGACGACGAGACCGATATCCCGTGGCATCATCGGTGCGCCGGTCCGTTCGAGGTGATCGAAGAGATCAGTTCCGCGGAGTCGGCGCACCTCGAAGGGCTCACCCAGATGCGTCTCGACGACCGTCCCCGGCGTCACCTCCTCCGGCAACTCGAGGACACCGAGGTCGGTTTCGAGTGTTTCACCCGGCGAAACGAGGAACTCTCGGCTCCCGCGGACGACGAGAAAGCGATCGTCGCTCACTCCAGTCGTTCGACGGCTGCAGCCAGGTCACCGTCGACGGCTGCGAGTGCCTCCCGTGCAGCGTCCTCGTCGACACCCGTTCTGGCAGCCACGATTTCGACGTCGCCGTCGGGGATCCCGCCTCCGTTGCTGCCTCCTTCCGTCGCCCCCTCCTCGAGTTCGCCCGTCGATTCACCGCGCGGACGGGTGTCGGGTTCGCCGACGACCTGGTAGGTCTGTTGGCCCTGGGCGTCCATCAACTGCACCTCGGCGTCGTGAAACACGAGTTCCTCATCGGCGGTCCGGATGATGACCTCCTCGGCGTCGATTTCCTCGAGGTCGATTCCCATCTGGTTCATCATCTGTTTCATCTTGCGCGGATCGAGTCCGCCGCCTCCTCCAAACATATCTCCACCGACGGTGCGACAGGGCAAAAAGGCGACGTTGCAGCGCGGGGAAACTGAACCGTCCGTCTCTTCGATCAGTCAGCTATCGCGTCCCGAACCTTGACCGCCATCCCGCTGTCGAAGTCACGCATCCCCTCGGCGCTCAACTCCGCCCGCCCGACGGCGAGTAACGTGTCGTCTTCGAGTTCGACGAGCACCTCGTCGCCGGGTCGCACGGCCGGATCGACCGCCCGAACGAACTTCGCGAAGGCGTTTCGCCCCTCGGCGACGTACGGTTCGCTCTCTTCGCCGACCACGACGCGGTAGGCAGGCGGATCGAGGGCCGCCTGCAGCCGTCTGCCGCCAGCGACGCCGAGCGTGAATCGTCCGTCGATGCCGTAGGAAACCAGCCGCTCCCCGTCGGCGAGAATCTGCTGTGGTCGTCCCGTGCTCCCGCGTCTGATCGTCACCTCGCCGTCGAACAACGCTGCACCAGCACCGGAACCGAACTGGTAATCGGCGATCGTCGCGAGTGCCGAGAGATCCGTCGTCATAGTCGGTTCTCGACGGCAGAACAGATACGATTTCCGACCTGAATCACCGGTCATCCATCGCGAGCATCCGATGAAGTTTAATACCGGCTTTGCCAACCGTGACATATGTCAACCGATACGCGACGACTCGGACTCGGGATCGTTGCACTCATCATCAGCAGCGTGGTCATCCTCGCTGCGGCATTCATCGATACACCGATTCCGCCCGCAGTGAGCGCTCTTGCCGCTCTCGGACTCGCTGCCGGCTCGCTTCTCGTTGGCCTCTCGGAGAAAGGCGCGGGAGTGTAGCCGGCCAGCACGCGGTTGCGTACACCGGTTTCGTCTCACTTAACAGCCGTCCGACCGTTCAATCCGGTATGGACCGACTCGATAGCGCCGGTCGTGCCGGAATCGTACTGCTCGTTGCCGTCTTGTCTGCGGCCGCCGGATGGATGCTGTTCGTCGAACTACCGACCACGACTGCCGAACTCGTCGGAATCCTGTTGCTCCTCGCGACGGTCGTCGCCGGACTTCGCTTCGGCGGGTCGATCGCATCACGGGTGTTTCCGACCTACAACACCGCCGAAGTGGCTGTCAGTGGGCCGATCACCCGCGACGGCGACGGCGGATTCCCGCCGTCGTCGCCGACCACTCCGGGTGCCGACGACATCGTCGAACTGATCGAGCAGGCCGACGAAGACGACAACACCGAAGCACTCGTCGTTCGTCTCAACACGCCCGGAGGCGCGGTCGTTCCGAGCGACGACATTCGACTCGCCGCAAAGCGCTTCGACGGGCCGACGATTGCGTATGCGACCGACGTGTGTGCAAGCGGCGGCTACTGGATCGCCTCCGGCTGTGACGAACTCTGGGCGCGCAACGGGAGCATCGTCGGCTCGATCGGCGTTCGCGGTTCGCGCATCACCGCCGCCGACCTGCTCGACGAGGTTGGATTGAGCTACGAACAGTTGACGGCCGGTGAGTTCAAGGAGGCCGGTGTTCCCCTGAAGGAGATGGACGACGACGAACGGGCGTATCTTCAGGGGATCGTCGACGACTACTACGATCAGTTCGTCGAGACGGTTGCCGACGGGCGCGGAACCGATCCCGAATCGATCCGGGACACGGAAGCGCGTGTGTATCTTGGGGAGACGGCGGCCGAGATGGGACTGGTCGACGAAATCGGGACCCGCGAGGCAGTCGAGGACCGTCTCGAGGAACTCCTCGGTGAAGAGCCAGAAATCGAAGAGCTACAGCCCCAGCAGGGGATCACGGGACGCATCCGGGCTGGTGCCGAACGGGTTGCATACGCCGCCGGCGCCGGCATCGGGAGCATCGTTTCCGAGGATGGCGAATTCCGACTGCGAGTCTGAACGCAGCGACTGAACACTTTTTATCCACCACGCCAACACTCCTGACGTGAGTACGCTGGTGGTCTGTGTCGACCGCGATGGCAACCTCTGCCCCAACGGGGCGATCGTCGGCTGGGAGGCGGTTCACGGCCTCGTTACCGACGTTGGCGTGGACGATCCCGAGGACAGCCGCGTCAACTGCTTGCTGGAAACGCTGCGCGTTGCCCGGGACCTTCGGGACGCCGGACAGGAAGCGATCGTCGCCGTCGTCTCCGGGAGCGGTGACGGCGTCGGTAGTGATCGAGGCGTCGCCAGACAGGTCGATTCACTCGTCGCAGAGTACGATCCGGACTCGGCAATCGTCGTCACCGACAGCGCGAGTGACGAACGGCTCGTTCCGATCATCGAAAGCCGGGTCCGCGTCGACGCGGTCGATCGTGTCGTCGTCCGTCAGTCTCACGACATTCACTCCACGTACTACCTCCTCAAGCAGTTTCTCGGCGACGAGGAGCTGCGTGGAACGGTTCTCGTCCCGATCGGCGTCGCGTTGCTCGCACTTCCGGCGCTCCTATTCATCGTCGACAGCGTCGCCGTCACGGTTGCGGTGATCGCGGCGACGACCGGACTGTTCCTCCTTTACAAGGGCCTCGGAATCGACACCCTCGTCGCCGGGTTGCCGTCGAAGGTTCGAGACGCGTTCTACTCGGGGCGCGTTTCACTCGTCACCTACGTCGTGGGTGCCGGACTTGCTCTCGTCGGCGTATTCGCCGGATTTATAAATAGCCCCTCGGCAGGAACCGCCTCGGAACTCGTCGTACTCGTACAGTTCCTCTTCGAAGGTGTTCCGTGGTTCGCTGCTGCTGCACTCGCGGCTGCAACCGGCCGGTTGATCGACGAACTGCTCGCAGACGAGGGGGTAAGCAGCGCGCTTTTGAACCTCCCGTTCGGCGTCGTCGCGGTCGGACTGGTCGTTCGTGGCTTTTCGGGGTACTTCCTCCAGCGTGCCGGTGCGGTGGAGCCGGTTTCCGTCCCGCCGATCGAAATCGGCGCCGTTGCGATTCAGGGATTTACCCTCTCGGTGTGGGGGCGGCTGGCGGCGTTCGTCTTCGCCGGCATCCTCATCAGCATCGCCGGCGTTGGACTCGCCTCGCGACTCACCGGTTCCGGTTCGAAACTGGAGGAGTTCCCCGAGTGAGAATCGACGATCATTTGACCGCCGATCGGTTCCCTCCGGTATGAATCCGTGGGTGAGTCTCTTTTCGGGCGGCAAGGACTCCTCGTGGGCGTTGTACCGAGCCCTCGAGGAGGGACTTCCGGTCGAGCGACTCGTCACCGTCCATCCGGCCGGTGACTCGTATATGTACCACGTCCCGGCGACCGACCTCGCTTCGCTTGCTGCCGACAGCATCGGAATCGACCTCTTCGAGATTTCCCCCGATGATTTCGAGACAGATGCGGCGCCGGACGAGGACTCCGGCGCCCGCGGGGATCGCGAACTCGAACCGCTCGAGTCTGCACTTCGATCGCTGTCCAATGAGTTCGGCGGACTGGGTGGCGTCACCGCCGGTGCCGTCGAAAGCGACTACCAGACGACCCGAATCGAGGGGATGTGTGATCGACTCGACGCAGAGCTGTTTGCACCGCTGTGGCAGCAACCGCCGAGGGAACTCGCGGATGCGATGCTCGATGCTGGCTTCGAGATCAGGATCGTCCGGGTCGCTGCGTACGGACTGGACGAATCGTGGCTCGGTCGTCGCCTCGACGAGACGGCACTCGCCGAACTGGAAGCACTCGGCGACGACTACGGAGTCCACCTCCTCGGCGAGGGTGGCGAGTACGAGACGATCGTCACCGACGGCCCGCACATGGACCAACGGATCGAAATCGACTACGAGACGACGTTCGACGGGAGCCGAGGGACGGTCAAGATCACCGACGCGTGGCTCGATGGCTGACAGGTGACGCCGAATACGCTCCGTCGACCGTGGCGTCACACTCCGGCGGCGGCCGACGGCTCTGCGTCAGAGCATAGCCGTTCTGCTTCCGTCTTCGTACTTCAACCATCGCCCGACCTCCGCGAACAGAAGGCACTTGTCACCCGGAGGTATCAGGTGACGCATGAAAGCCGTCGTTCTCGCCGGTGGGTATGCGACGCGTCTGTGGCCGATCACGAAGGACCGCCCGAAGATGCTTCTCCCGGTCGGAGAGACGACCGTCATCGATCGAATATTCGACACACTCGAGGACGACGACAGGATCGAGTCGGTGTACGTCTCCACGAACGAACGGTTTGCCGATGACTTTGCCACACATCTCGAACAGAGCGACTACGAGAAGCCACAGCTCTCGATCGAGGACACGACCGAGGAAAGCGAAAAGTTCGGCGTCGTCGGCGCCCTCGCACAGCTTCTGGATCGAGAGGGGATCGACGACGACCTGCTCGTCATCGCGGGTGACAACCTGATCGGATTCAGTATCTCGGAGCTCGTCGATTACTTTCAGACCCGACAGACGACGACCCTCGCCGCCTACGATGTCGGAGACGTAAAGAAGGCGAAATCCTACGGGATCGTCGAACTCGACGAAGAGCGTGTCGTCGGCTTTCAGGAAAAGCCCGAAAATCCAAAGAGCACGCTCGCCTCGATCGCCTGCTATGCGTTTCCTGCCGAATCGCTTCGCTTCGAGGAGTACCTGCAATCGGACAACAACCCCGACGAACCCGGCTGGTACATCCAGTGGCTTCAGTCCCGCGAGCCGGTGTACGCGTTCGTGTTCGAGGAACCGTGGTTCGACATCGGAACGCCGTCGTCGTATCTGGAAGCGGTCTCCTGGGCACTCGACGGCGACAGCGTCATCGCCGAATCCGCGACGATCGAGCGGTCGACGATCGGCGCAAACGTTCAGGTCATGCCCGGTGCGAGCATCGTCGATTCGACCATCGAACGCTCCCTCGTCTTCGGCGACGTGACGATCACGGACTGTGAGATCCGCGACTCCATCATCGATCGCGGAACGGAACTGGAAAACGTCGACCTCGCCGGGGCGTTGATCGGTGCACACACGCAGTTGACCGACGAACGCTGACCTGCTGCTGGTTAGCGATCCTTTTTGTACATCGATCGTCTGTGCTGGTGTATGGAGGGTGCCGATCGGACCACCCGGCAACGGATCGCGGCGTTTCTGCGACAGAACCCGGCACAGGCCGGCACGATCGCAAACGAGTTCGGAACCACGACGTCGGCTGCGCTGTCTCACATCGAACACCTCTCACACTCGCTTGAGGAAGGCGACGAACAACTGCTCGTCGCGCCTCCGACCTGCCGGGACTGTGGATTCGACGCCTTCGACGACCTGATCAACCGCCCGTCGCGCTGTCCCGACTGCAAGAGTGAGTCCATCGAGGAACCGACGTTTCGAATCGGGTGACCGGACGCCTCAGAGGGTGCTCTTTAGCTTCTCGAAGAACCCCTGCTCGACTTCGATTTCCTCGCCACCGGCCTCCGCGAAGGACTCGAGTGCCTCCTGTTGTTCCTCGTTGAGTTCCTCCGGAACGACGACCTGCACCTGAACGTACATATCTCCGCGTCCACGGCGCTGGAGTCGCGGCATCCCCTTTCCTTCGAGTCTGAACGTCTTGCCGCTCTGTGTCCCGGCCGGAACGTCCATCTCGACCGTTCCGTCGAGGGTCGGGATCTGGACCGTGTCGCCGAACACCGCCTGCGGGAACGAGATCGGCAGCCGGTACCGGAGATCGGCGTCGTCTCGCTCGAACTCCTCGTGTTCGGCGACCGACACCTCGATCAACAGATCGCCCTTCGGGCCGCCGTTTTCACCCGGAGCACCCTCCCGCTCCATCCGAAGCGTCTGCCCGTCGCGGATTCCGGCGGGGATCTCGACTTCGAGTGTCGACTCCTCCCGGGTCGTGCCTTCTCCACGGCAGGTCGAACACTGCTCGGAGTAGATTTCGCCTTGGCCCTCACAGCGCTCACAGGTCTGTGTCTGCTGGACGCGACCGAGCGGAGTTCGTCGCACGGTCGTCCGCTGTCCCTGTCCGTCGCAGGCAGAACACGTCCGCGAATCGGCATCCGGTGGATGGCCAGCCCCATCACACTCCGGACACCGCTCGGGGCGCGTGACGGTCAACTGCTTCGTCGCCCCCTCGTATGCCTCCTCGAGGGTGATCGAAAGCCGCGTCCGGAGGTCGGCACCCTGCCGTCTCCGCTGTCCCTGCCCCTGACCTCGCCCGCCGCCGAAGAACTGCTCGAAGATGTCGTCCATGCCGCCCATACCGCCCATGCCACCCATTCCACCCGCGCCGCCACCGCCCCGACCGGAGTCTGTCGCGCCTCGCTTTTCTGCCTGCTCGAAGCGCTCGTGACCCATCTGGTCGTACATCTGCCGCTTTTCGTCGTCCGTGAGGACTTCCTTCGCCTTCTGGATCTTCTTGAACTTCTCCTCGGCGTTGGGGTCGTCCGACACGTCCGGGTGGTACTCCGTTGCCTTCTCTCGGTACGCCTGCTTGATCTCGTCTTCGTCGGCGTCTCGGGAGACACCCAGCACAGAATAGAAGTCCTCGCTCATTCGTTGTTGGACGTAGCAGATTGAGCTACTTGAAAAGAACGGGTCGCGTCTTTCGTCGTCCGAGCAGACGACTCGGCGTCGCTTCACAGGCGGTACGAGGCGGATGCCCCGACCCTTGATGTCGGGGAGGAAGCCGGCAACCGATGACACAAACCACGCCACGATGGCGAACTGACTCCCCAATATATAAATAACACCGTTCGTATATGTGAAAATACAGTGGAATACCGTCGCACCGCCGTCATCAAACTCGACACTCCCGAAGGAGCAGACGCCTCCCTTCGAGAGACGGTCGAGCAGTTCAAACACTGCGCCAACACCGCGAGCGACTGGTGCTGGCACGGGCGTCGCCAGATTCCGGAGGAATCTGGCTGCCAACCAGAAACGCGGCGCGTTTCTGGTGACGACGACGGATACCACGTCACCTCG
>JARWGK010000076.1:0-9089 GCA_040409725.1 Natronomonas sp. | reverse complement strand
CGGCGATTTCGGCTGGGGGTCCGTCGATACGGTCAACCGCTGGCGTGAAACCGAGGTCGCAATCGCCCGCGAACACGACCGGGAGCCGATCGACCGACTCGCCGACGAGTACGGTCTCGACGTCGTCGACACCGGCTACGCATACCACGTGAAATCTGCGACGGTGAACAAGGCGACTGGTCTTCGGACGATCGCCGACGAACTCGGTATCGACACCGACGCCTTCGTCGCCGTCGGGGACTCCGAAAACGACGCGGAGATCTTCGCCGCCGCCGGGCGGTCGTATGCGGTCGCAAACGCCGACGACACGGCTCGTTCTGCGGCCGATTTCGTCGTCGACGCCGAGTTCGCCGACGGCTTTCTGGCGGCGATCGACCTGATCGAGGCGGAGTGACGGCTCCCACGATCCGTGACAGACACTCGAAGCCGCTAACCACAGAAGCACCGTGTTAGACCCACACGAAGGCTTTTGACCGTGTGGTCGTTACGGCCTACCGTATGAGCGCCGACCGTGCCGCCCTCGAAGACGCCATAGAGGAAGGCGAACGCGAGGGTGGCAGCGTCGAGTTCAAGGAACGACTCACCCGCTCTGTCCACCTCTCGGATGGACGCCTGGAATCACTCGCCGCCCAGTTGCGACACCGACTGCTTTCCGGGGACGGCGAGGCAACCTACGTCGTCGGCGTCACCGACGACGGCGGGATCGCCGGCATCGAACCCGAGGCCTTCTCGGAGTCGATGGACGTGCTGTCGCTTCTGGCCGAGGAAGCCGGCGCACACATCGACGACGTTCAGACCTGGGGCGTCGGCAACGACGCCGGAATCGTCGGCCTCGCAACCCTGCGGGACGGGGCCGTCCTCGACGTCGACGACGACCACATCGTCGTCGGCACGGCAGGACACGTCGACCACGGCAAATCGACGCTCGTCGGCTCTCTCGTCACCGGCGACCCGGACGACGGCGAGGGTGGAACGCGTGGCTTTCTCGACGTTCAGCCCCACGAGGTCGAGCGGGGGCTCTCCGCCGACCTCTCCTACGGCGTCTACGGCTTCGACGACGACGGCCCGGTTCGGATGGACAACCCACACCGCAAATCCGATCGTGCCCGGATCGTCGAGGAGGCCGATCGACTCGTCTCCTTCGTCGACACCGTCGGCCACGAGCCGTGGCTTCGGACGACGATCCGCGGCCTCGTCGGACAGAAACTCGACTACGGACTGCTCGTCGTCGCCGCCGACGACGGCCCGACGAAAACAACGCGAGAACACCTCGGGATCCTGCTTGCGACCGAACTGCCGACGATGGTGGCGATCACGAAGGCCGATCTGGTCACCGACGAACGGCTGGCCGAGGTCGAACGCGAGGTCGAACGCCTGCTGCGAAACGCCGACCGAACGCCGCTTTCCGTCGATCGATACGGCGTCACGACGGCGATCGAGGAGATCAACGAACAGGTCGTTCCCATCGTGACGACGAGTGCCGTCGAGATGGACGGACTGTCCGTTCTCGACGAACTGTTCGAACGCCTGCCGAAGACCGACACCGACGACGGCGACTTTTCGATGTACATCGATCGGACGTACAACGTCACGGGCGTCGGCGCCGTTGCCTCGGGAACGATTCGTTCGGGGGCCGTCGAGGCCGGCGACGAACTCGTCGTCGGCCCCCTTCCCGACGGCTCCTTCCGGGACGTCGAGGTTCGGTCGATCGAGATGCACTACCACCGCGTCGAGGAGGCCGAGGCGGGCCGGATCGTCGGAATCGCACTCAAGGGGATCGACGAGGAGTCGCTCACGCGAGGGATGATCCTCCGCCCCCGGCCCGTCGACCCGGAGCCGGTTCGGGAGTTCGAAGCCGAGGTGATGGTGTTGAATCACCCGACCCGGATCGACGACGGATACGAACCGGTCGTCCACCTCGAAACCATCTCCGAGACCGCGTCGATACATCCCCGCGACGGACAGTTGCTGCCCGGTGACACCGGCGTCGCGACGGTTCGGTTCAAGTTCCGTCCCTACGCGGTCGAGGAAGGCCAGCGCTTCGTATTCAGGGAGGGCCGCTCGAAGGGCGTCGGAACGGTCACCGACATCGTCTCCGTGGAGTGACCGACCGCTCCGATACCACCCTTTTTATCCGATGACGAGGCAGTTCCGGTCATGGGTCGGCTCTCACTGCGACTCCTGACTGCCCTCGTCGGCCTCGGCCTGCTCGCCTTCTACGGAGCCGTTGCCCTCGCCGCCCTCGCTTTCGGGATCCTTCTCTTCGAACACCGACCGAGTCCACTCCGGATCGCCCTGACGTTTCTCGTCGTGACCCTCCTCTTTGGGTATCTCAGCTACCGTCTCGGAACCGCCGGCCTGCTGGCCGAACTCGACACGAAGCGCCTCCGAACCGAGAACGTCCCGTGGTTTCAGGAGCGTCTCGAGTCGCTTGCCGACGGATTCGGAATCGATCCACCGGAGGTACACGTCGCCGACCTCGGCGAACCGAACGCCTTCGCCATCGAAACCGGCGACGGTGGCGTCGTCGTCATCGATCCGACCCTCCTCGCGTTGCTGACCGTCGACGAACTCGAAGCCATCGTCGCCCACGAACTCGCCCACCTCGCCGCCCGGGATGGACTGACACAGACCGTCGGATTCACCGCCATCCAGACCGCAAGCGGTCTGCTGTACCTCCTACTGTTCCCCGTCGGTCTCGTTGTCTTCGGCATCCGACAGGCGCTGTCGCTCCTCCGTGGAAACCCGATCCAGCCACTCGGCGCCCACCTCCGATCCGTCCGATACGCGGTCGCAAGCGCCGTCGTCTTCCTCTTTTTCGTACTCACGCTGGCCCTTCGGGCACACTCCCGTCGTCGGGAGTTCGCCGCAGACGATCGGGCCGTCGACGTGACGAACAATCCGATCGCGTTGGCTCGGGCGTTGATAAAGATCGAGCGTGCGGTCGGCGGTGGATTCGATCCCCTGTCGCCGCTGTACACGCACGGCAGCGCCGAGGAGTCCCTGAGTCGACTACTCGCCACGCATCCGCCGGTGTCCGACCGCATCGACCGGTTGCTGCGGCGAGACGAGCAGATGTGGAGACGTTCGCTGCGAAACTCAGATGGGGGGCGATAGTCCCACGCGTGCGATCAGTGGCGGTCGAGAAACGCCTCGACCCGGCTCAACCCCTCTTCGAGTGCCGCCGGATACCCGAATCCGATCCGGAAGCGATCCGGATAGCCGAAGGCTTCCCCGGGGGCGAGGACGACCGAGGTCTCGCGCAGCAGCCGTCGACAGAACGACTCACCGCCCGCAAATCCGGGCGGTACCTCGACGAAGGCGTTGACCCCACAGTCCGGGTCGGACCAGACGAGTTCTCGATCGTCGACGAACTGCGCGACGCGTCGTCTGCCTTCCGCGGCGATCTCCCTGCTCTCGGCGAGGATCGCGTCGGCGTCGTCGATCGCCTGTCTGGCGACGTGCTGGCCGAACACCGGTGGCGCAAGCGTCGTGTAGTGGTGCCACTCCCGGGCGGCGGCGACGACCGCCGGCGGGCCGCACAGCCAGCCGAACCGAACCCCGGAGAGGCCGAACGCCTTCGAGACGCCGCCGGTCGAGACGCCGTATCGACCGAAGCTCGCGATCGGAGCGACCGGATCGTCGGCGAACCCCCGATACACCTCGTCGCACAGCAGGTGGGTTCCGTTGTCCGCACAGATCTCGTAGATCGCCCGGAGCGTCTCCTCGTCGTGTGCCCGCCCGGTCGGATTGTTCGGATTGTTTATGATCACGACGGCCGTCTCCGGGCGGAGTGCCTCGGCGACCTGTGTCGGATCGAGACGCCACCCCGGGCGATCGAGCGGAACCGTCGTCGTCTCCCCGAGTGCTGCCGGGAGTCCGGTCAACGCGCCGTACGTCGGCGTGACGACGACCGCGTGTTCGCCCATAAGAGCCAGGAACGCGAGCAGATTCGCCTCCTGGGTCCCACAGGTAAAAACGACCTCCTCGGCGGCTCTGTCGTGTCGCGCACCGATCGTTTCCCGGAACTCCGGATCACCGTTCGTCGGAATTACGTAGCCTAGCGTCCCCGGATCGGTGTCGAAGCGCTCCGCCGAAAGCGGCCTGACGCCGCTTTCTGCGAGCATCACCTCGGCGTCGTACTCGACCTCGTGAAACCACTCCTCGAGGTCGAATCGATCGATCTGCACGTTCGTCCCGACGGCCGCGGTCCTAAAAAGCCGCCGGGATGACCCGAGTCACTCGTTTCGGCGCTCTCTGAGGTTCTGTCTGGTGAACTGTGGCTTCGCCCGGATTCCCTTGCGTTTGCGAAACGACCGCCACAGGACAAACAGTACCGGCACCGCGAGTACGGCCGGAACGACCGCCGATTCGAGGGAGGCAAACGCAAACAGGATCGCCGAGGAAAGCACCGCAGCCCCGAGTAAGATCCCGAGGACGAGCCGGGCTGCGAGTCGCTCCAGTGCCCGTTCGTCGTCGGAAAACTCCAGTTGGACGACCAGATCGTCCCGATCGATCCGATCGAGGGTCTTCTCTAGCTTCGGTGGAACGTTGACGAGTGACTCCCCGAGTTGCTGGGCCTGTTCGGCCCGATCCCTAACGTAATCACGAACGCCCTCCTCGACGAACCCCTCCTCGCGCAGATACTCGGTTGCGACATCGATGAAATCGAAATCGGGGTCGAGCGTGACACAGACTCCTTCGACGACGGTCGCAACCCGCAGGACGAGCGCCAGATTCGGCGGTAGCCGAAGCGGGAACTCGTAGATCGTATCCTCGACCTGTTCGATGATCTGCTGGACCCGATACTGTTCGATGTCCTCGCCACGGGCGTCGGCGATGGCGAGTTCCATCACGTTCGCCATCACCTGCCTGTCGGCTTCCGGCGACAGCGTCCCCATCTCGATCAGCGTATCGAGAATTCGATCGATGTTCTGCTGGGCCACCGCGGCGTAGAACTCGACGATCTTGTTCTGGATGAACGGATCGACCCGCCCGGACATCCCGAAGTCATAGAACACGAGCGTCCCGTCGTCCTGTACCGCGAGGTTGCCGGGATGTGGGTCGGCGTGAAACACCCCGTCGTCGACGATCATCTGGAGGTACACCCGCTGGAGCGTCGTCGCAAGGTTCGTTCGATCCAACCCCAGATCGTCCAGATTGTCGATCTGTGAGATCTTCGTTCCGGGGACGTACTCCATCGTCAACACGCGTCCGGTGGAGTACTCCGGAAGGGACTGTGGGATCCGAACGTCGGGGTTCTCCGAGAAGTTTCCGCGAATCTCCTCGAGCATCTCCCGCTCCCGCCCGTAGTCCATCTCCTCTCTGATCGTCTTGTCGAACTCGTCGGCGAGCGTCTCGAGTGAGAACGACCGCGCCTGATCGACGAAGCGCATCAAAAGCGGCAACGACCACCGGATCACCCGGAGATCGGCCTCGACTAACTCCTCGATTCCCGGTCGGCGGATCTTGACGGCCACCCGCCGTCCGTCCACCTCTCCAATGTACACCTGCCCGAGACTCGCACCGCTTATCGCCTCGGTGTCGAACTCGTCGAACACCTCCTCTACGGGTCCGACGTCCTCTTCGATCACCACCCTGGCTTCTTCCCACGGCGCCGGTGGGACGCTGTCCTGCAGGCTCTCGAACTCCTCTACGTACTCCGGCGGAAGGATATCGGGTCGCGTCGACAGCAGTTGCCCGAGTTTGATGAAGGTCGGCCCGAGTGTCAGAAGCGATTCGAGGAGCGACCGCGCTCGCTTCCGTCGGGTTTCCGGTGAAACACTCCGCCCCGGCCCGAAGAACACAAATCGGTTCCGGTCGCGTGCGTACGCGAATAGAAGTGGTAGAAACTGGTAGGCAACGACGAAAAACCGTCGATACGCACGAAGGTTCACTCGGAACCCACCTCAGGAGATCGGCACACGTTGGCCGCTGTCGGCGTCAGATTTCGGGAGTCGGAGCGTCAAAACGCCCTGCTCGATGCTCCCCTCGGCGCTGGCGCCGGAGACGTCCGGCGGCAGCGGCAACTCGGCGTCGAGAAACAGCGCCCGTTCCTCTTCGAGGTACCGAAACTCGGGGTCGAGTGACTTCTCCCTGCGGGCCTCAATCCGCAGTCGTGGGCCATCGATCCGAGCATCGATCGTATCGGCGGTCACACCCGGAAGGTCGACGACGAGCAGATAGGCGTCGTCACTCTCCAGTAGATCGGCAAACACGGTCTCCGGCAGCTCCTGCAACGCCTCTCGCAGCTTCATACCCACCGATACGACTGCCTCCGCGTTAAACCCCCCGATGCCGACTCAGCCTCAACGTGTCGATCCGGCCTCGATCGCCCCTCGACGCCAAAGCGTGCCTGCCTCGATCGCCCAGCCGAAGAGATACCCGAGCAGATGTCCGGGATGACCGATTCCACCGGATCCAAACAGCACGACGCCGAAGACGGCCGGCAGGACTCCGACGACGACGAACCACGGAACACCGACCGACTGCTCCGCTTCGATTCGGTCCGTCGCCCTGAGGAACAGGGCGGCGATGAGGGCGAAGACGGCGATACTCGACCCGGTTCCACCGTCTGCAAGCAGCGCCGTGAGGAAGCTCCCGGAGACGTGTGCTCCGACGATCACGACGAAGGCGTGTCGGTCGCTGCTCAAAAGCGTCAACCCGACGCCGAGTGGAACGAAAAGCAGCATATTTTCGACGTAGTGTGACACGCCGTTGTGGAAGACGAGCGTTCCGAGATGCAGAAGTGGGTTGAACGGACTCGGCTGCTGGAACACGTCGGAGACGGTGATTCCGGTGCCGACGAGGAGGCCACCGACGACGGCGATCAGGGGAACCGTGACCGGGAACCGTCGGAGCGATCGTCGTCCGGATCCCGGTGTTCCCACGGCCACCACCGTCAGAAGAACTTGAAGAGGTCGTCCCGCTTTTGCTCGTGGAGGTGGTGGCGGACGGCTTCGTCGAACGCCGTGATGTTGCCTCGCTTTGCGGAAATCGGGGCGATGATCTCGTCGAACTGCTGCCACGGCGGGTACAGCCCCAGCCGTTCTGCGATCTCGTTCAGCCGGGCGTCGCGGTCCTCGACTTTGTCCATCTTGTTCACCGCGACGACGGTCGGGATCCCGAGTTCCTGCAGGAAGCCGAACAGTTCGACGACGTGTGGGACCTCCTCGGGGCCGGAGTGACGATCGATGATGTCGACGGCCGCCTTCCCGTCGAGAACGATGACGCCGACGAGAATCGAGTCGGCGTGTGCCTCGACGTACTGCACGACGTCCGTCTTGATCTGTTCCTGAACGGCCTCCGGCGTTCCGGACATGAAGCCGAATCCCGGGAGATCGGAGATGACGAAATCCTCCGCCGCCCAGTCGTAGTGATTCGGCTTCCGCGTGACACCCGGTCGACTTCCGGTGTCGACGCTGTGACCGGTGATCTCCTCCATCAGCGTCGATTTGCCGACGTTCGAGCGCCCGAGCAACACCATCTCTGCGCTTCGATCCGGACGGGTGTCGAACATACCACTCGTAGCCCGTGCAACCGGATAAACCGCGCGGGACGCCCCGGCCGCCGGCCGTGGCTGTGCGGTTCGATCCGGCGGTCTCTCCGGCGATCGGCTGTTTCTCGCCTCGTTTTTTATCCCCGGACGCCCACCGCCGAGTGTGCGACTCGTTCAGGTGTCTGTCCCGACCGGCAAACGCGAAACGGTCCTCGACGTACTCGAAGCGGAGAACATCGACTACGTGGTCACAGACGAGACGAGCGGCCGGGAGTACACCGCCGTCGTGTACTTTCCGCTGCCGACGAACGCAATCGAACCCGTACTGGAGGAGCTTTCGGCCGTCGGCATCGATCGAGACGCCTACACCGTCGTGTTGAGCGCCGAGACCGTCGTCTCGAAGAAGTTCGAGCAGCTCACGGAGCAGTACGCCGAATCCGAGGAAAGCGAAGAACGCATCGCACGACAGGAACTCGTGGCGCGGGCGACGGAGCTGGCCCCCGGTCTGCCGACCTACCTCCTGATGACGGTCGTCTCGGCGGTCATCGCCACCGCCGGACTGCTGCTCGATTCACCGGCGACCGTCGTGGGGTCGATGGTGATCGCGCCGCTCATCGGGCCGGCGATGGCGGCTGCCGTCGGCAGCGTCACCGACGACAGCGAGCTCTTCCGGCGTGGCGTGAAACTCCAGTTGCTCGGTGTCGGCGTCGCGATCCTCGCGGCGACGGCGTTTGCCGTTTCGGTGCGTAGCCTCGGCCTCGTCCCTCCTGGGCTCGATCCGCTGTCGCTTTCGGAGGTCGAGGAGCGACTGGCACCCAACTTCCTCTCACTCGCCGTCGCGCTGGGTGCCGGTGTCGCCGGTGCGATCAGCCTCACCGCCGGCGTTTCCGTCGCACTCGTCGGTGTCATGATCGCCGTCGCGTTGATTCCGCCGGCAGCGACCGTCGGGATCGGCGTCGCATACGCCGAGCCGTCACTCGCCATCGGTTCGTTCGTCCTCGTGGCGGTCAACGTGCTGTCGATCAACCTCGCCGCACTCGTGGTGCTGTGGCGCTCCGGGTACCGGCCCGAGCGACTGTTTCAGCGGGACGCAGCGAAGACGGCGACGCTCAAACGCGTCGCCGTCCTCGTCGTCGCAATCGCCGTGCTGTCCGTGTTTCTGGGCGGCGTCACCCTCGATTCCGTTCG
This sequence comes from Natronomonas sp., assembly GCA_040409725.1. Lineage (GTDB taxonomy): Archaea > Halobacteriota > Halobacteria > Halobacteriales > Haloarculaceae > Natronomonas. The sequence goes on along the minus strand of JARWGK010000076.1, from coordinate 403 downwards.
GACCGCGACGACGGCACAGGAGATCGATTCGGCCGTCGAGACGGAGCTTTCCGAGCCGATCTACGAGGAACACGAACTGCTCGAAACGGAGATGCGGACGACGACGGATCGACTGCTGTTCTCCCGGCCGACGACCGTAATACTCACTGTCGGAACGCCACCCGACGCAGAGCGCCGTGGGCTCGCAACGGCCGTCGAGCGACGGCTCACGGACGAGGGAATCGACGTGACAGTCGAGGTTCGATACGTCGAAATCGAACGCTCCGGTTCGTCCGCCGCGTCGGCCCACTCGACCGAGTGGACCGACCGACCCGCTGTCGACCCGTCCGCTTCGTGGCGTTTCTCGACGGCACCGATCGGTCAAACGGCCGTTTGATCTTACGCCGTTTATATACTCGAACCG
>JARWGK010000075.1:0-35892 GCA_040409725.1 Natronomonas sp. | reverse complement strand
ATCGCCTGAAACGAGGGATCTCTGCCCTGCTTTGCACTTCCGCCGGCGCTGTCGCCCTCCACGACGAACAGCTCTGCATCCTCCGGGTCCCGGGTCTGACAGTCCGATAGCTTCCCCGGCAGCGAGGTCGACTCCAGTGCCGACTTCCGACGTGTCAACTCCTCGGCCTTCTTCGCGGCCATCCGCGCCTTCGCGGCCTCGACCGCCTTCGAGACGATCGTCTCGGCGGTGTCCGGATTCTCCTCCAGATACGTCGAAATCTCCTCGTGGACCGCGCTTTCGACGATTCCTCGGACCTCGCTGTTGCCGAGTTTCGTCTTCGTCTGTCCCTCGAACTGTGGATCGGGGTGTTTGATCGAGATGACCGCCGTGAGACCCTCACGAATGTCCTCTCCCTTGAGCGTCCCGTCGATGTCGGAGAGGAGGCCCTGATCGGTCGCGTAGTCGTTGATGACGCGGGTCAGGGCCGTTTTGAACCCGGTCATGTGGGTGCCGCCCTCGCGGGTGTTGATGTTGTTTGCGAAGGCGTGGATCGAACCCTGAACGTCCGCGGTGGCCTGCATCGCCACCTCGACGCGGACGCCCTCGGATTCCTCGTCGAAGTAGATGATGTCGTCGTGCAGCGGGTCGTGGGTCTCGTTGAGGTACTCGACGAACTCTCGAATGCCGCCGTCGTACTCGAAGGTCACCGACTCGCCGTCCCGTTCGTCCCGAAGCGTGATCCCGACGCCGGGGTTGAGGAAGGCGAGTTCCCGGAGGCGAGACTGCAGCGTCGAGTACTCGAAGTCGGTCGTCTCGAAGACCGACTCCGCCGGCCAGAACTGTATCCGCGTGCCCGTCTCCTCGTCGTCTCCGAGGTCACGGACGCGTTCGAGGTCGCCCTGTGGTTCACCGTCGACAAAGTGGTGTCGCCACACCGCGCCGTCGCGGCGAACCTCCACCTCGAGTCGCCCCGAGAGGGCGTTGACGACGCTGACGCCGACGCCGTGGAGACCCCCCGAAACCTGGTAGGACTTGTTGTCGAACTTTCCGCCGGCGTGGAGGACGGTCATGATGACCTCGACCGCGGGGCGGTCGTACTCCTCGTGGGTGTCGACCGGAATCCCGCGGCCGTCGTCCGTGACCGTCACCGAGCCATCCGTTTCGAGGATCACCTCGATAGAATCACAGTAGCCAACGAGTGCCTCGTCGATGGCGTTGTCGACGACCTCGTATACGAGATGGTGTAAACCGCGGCTGTCCGTCGACCCGATATACATCGCCGGGCGCTTCCGGACGGCTTCTAGTCCCTCCAGAACCTGTATTTGCCCGGCGCCGTAGTCACTATCCTGAGACATCTGAGAACTTAGTTGAGTTAACTCCCCACCGGCAATAAAACCCTCGTACGCGCGCGAGCGCGCACGAAAAAACAGTCGGAGATGACTAATCAAACTGCCGTAAATCCCAAAGCAAAGATGGCAAATTCCAAACGCCCGCCGTCAGACTTACCGGTTCTGTGGCGGTACGGGTGGTATGTCCGACGACGAGGAGCCATCGGCCCCATTCATCGCATCCGAGAGGGCTGAAACTCCGCGTGAACTGGCCCGAGAGGAGACGCGGATCACCTTCGAGTATCAGGTGCAGCGTCTTCGGGAGATCGACAGCAAGGCAATCGAGATTCTGAAGGCGAACCTGCTTTTGATAGGTATTCTCGTCACCGGTGCGTCGGTTCTCGCACAGCCGGATTTTCGGATCGAACTCTTCATCAATCCGTTCACTGCCTCGGGTGCGACGTTGCTTTTCGTCTCGACCGGGCTGGCCGGTGTGACCTACACCGCGTCGAACCTCCGTGGTGGACTCGATCCCGACGCGATCGAACGGGCCGTCGCCGCCCGAGTCGAGGAAGACCGATTCGAGGAGGAACTGCTCCGCAGTTACGGTCGCTGGATCGACTACAACGCACAGGTGACCGCAGTCAACGACATCCTGATCAGCGTCACGGTGCTTTTCGTCATCATTTCGTTTGCGTACCTCGCCGCGGGCGTCGCGGCCGGGTTTGCCGGCCTGACGACGATTCCGATGATCACCGCATTCGTGCTGTTTACCGTTCCACTCGTCTGGCTCGCCCTCCGTGTGTACCACATGGATCACATCGGTCTCGAAGCACCGGACGACACCGGGTTCTCGGGTGTCCGCCTCTCGAAGGGCAAGGATCGGGCGGAGGGATTCACCGCGCTCCTTCAGATGTTAAAAAACCCGCCACGGAAATGATCGCTCTCGTCTCGGCGGGGACGTCAGCCGTCCGTCGGACGCCGCGGGCGAATTTCGGCTTCACTTCCACCACGGTAGCGACGCAGTTTTACTGATCGGGTTGATATCTGGGGGTAGATGACCTCCTATCAGTCTCGTCTCGGGGACGACGGCGACGAGGCGATTGCCCAGGAGCTCGCAGAGAGCCAGCAATCGATCTCTATCGCCGAGTTCTTCGAAAAGAACAAACAGATGCTCGGCTTCGACAGCAAGGGTAAGGCACTCGTAACTGCTGTCAAGGAAGCCGTCGACAACTCCCTCGACGCCATCGAGGAGGCCGGCTACCTCCCCGACATCTACGTCGAAATCGAGGAAGTCGGAGACTACTATCGGCTCGTCGTCGAGGACAACGGTCCAGGAATCACAGAAGAGCAGGTGCCGAAGGTCTTCGGCAAGCTGTTGTATGGCTCCCGGTTTCACGTCCGAGAACAGACCCGCGGACAGCAGGGAATCGGCATCTCCGCCGCCGTGCTGTACTCACAGCTCACCTCTGGAAAGCCGGCGAAGGTGACCTCGAAGACGGGCAACGGCGAGGCGGCGAAGTACTTCGAGTTGACGATCGATACGGACACGAACGAACCGGAAATCGACAGAAAAGAACGACGCCGCTGGGAGCGGCCACACGGAACTCGCATCGAACTCGAAATGGAGGCGAACATGCGGGCGAGAACGCAACTGCACAACTACATCGAACGCACGGCCGTGGTCAACCCCCACGCCCGCATCACCTTCTCGGAGCCGGAGGCCTCCTTCACCTTCGAGCGGGCAACCGAGGAGCTCCCGCCGGAAACAGAAGAGATTCGGCCACATCCTCACGGCGTCGAACTCGGGACGCTGATCTCGATGCTCGAGGCGACGGATTCGTACTCCCTGTCGGGCTTTTTGCAGGGGGAGTTCACCCGCGTCGGCGCGAAAACTGCCGAGAGTGTCGTCGAGTCCTTCAAGAACCGACAGCTCGGTCGAGAGATTCCGTGGCGGCCGCCGGCGACGGACGAACTCGAGGCCACGCTCGAAGACGCCGTCGCGAACAAAAGCGCCGAGGCGACGGCGGCGTTCGCCTCCCGGACCGCCGACGCGATCGCGAGCAACGAACGGATTGCACACAGCGAAATCGCGGCCATCGTCGAACAGACGGCGACGGCGGTCGCAGAGGAGTTCGGGGAGACGTTCGGATCGACGGTGCGAAAAAACGCCGTCGAGGCGGCCTGGATCACGGTTCGAAGCGCCCGTCGAAGCGACCTCTACGGACTGATCGACGAGGCGACGACGAGTCGGAAGGACGACGCCGTCCTCGATGGGCTGGCCGAACGCTTCGCAGCGAAGTTCGAGGAACCCGACCGCGATCGGGTCACCCGCGAGGAGCTGCGTGAGTTCCTCGACCGGGCCGCCGACATGACGGAACAACGGGACGGCGCGACGATCGGCGAGACGGCTCGAGAAAACATCGTCGACGCCGTGTATTCGATCGCCGTCACGGTTCCCGAGGACCCACCGAGCGTCTCGGCGGTCGCGGACGACCGCGATGCCGCCGCGAGACTGCTTTCGGCGATGCGGGAAACCGACGTGTTGTCCCCGCCGACGGACTGTCTCGCTCCGATCTCCGAGGAGCTGGTCGCGGCCGGACTCCGGAAGGAGTACGACGCCGACTTCTACACCTCGGTCACCCGCGACGCGAAGGTCCATGGCGGCGATCCGTTCGTCGTCGAGGTCGGAATTGCCTACGGTGGTGACCTCGACGACGGACCGGTCGACGTGTTCCGCTTTGCAAACCGCGTTCCGCTCGTCTACCAGCGCGGCGCCTGTGCGACGCTCGACGTGGTGAAAAACATCAACTGGCGCAACTACGGGCTGGATCAACCCGGTGGAAGCGGGATGCCGAGTGGCCCGGCGGTGATATCGGTTCACGTCGCCTCGACGAACGTCCCGTTCACGAGCGAATCGAAAGACGCTGTCGCGAACGTCCCCGAAATCGAAAAGGAACTCAAACTCGCCCTCCAGGAGGCCGGTCGGGACATGGGATCGTATCTCAGCAAGCGACGCTCCAGACAGAAGCGACAGCGGAAACAGAACGTCATCGCGGAGATCCTCCCACAGATGGCCGAAAAGCTCACCGAAGTGACCGGCCGCGAGGAACTGGACATCGACGACTCGCTTGCCCGTATCATGAACAACGTCCTCCTCGAACGGGAGATCGACGGATCGACCGTTCGGCTCTCGGTCGAAAACTACGGCGATCGGACCGAGTCGCCGGAGGTCACCGAGATCGTAAGCACCGAACCGGTCGACTACGACGGAGCCACGGTCGTCGAGATGGACGGCGAGTGGTTCCTCAAGTGGTCACCGGAAGTCTCCCCCGGTGACACGGCAACGCTCGAATACGAAATAACGGACGACGCCGACTTCGAGGTGTCGGTCGACGGCATCGAGACGGAACGACTCACGGTGAACGCATGAGTACAGACACTGACCCAGAGGCCGAAGCAAAGACCGACGAAGAACTCGCCCGCCAGCGGCTGATCGATCTCGCGGCGGAGTTTTACGACCAGTTCGCCGGCGGTGAAGTTCCGAGCATGGAACTGCCGACCCGGACGAAGACGAACATCGAGTACGACGAGGACAAAAACGTCTGGGTGTACGGCGACCGCCACTCGACCCGCTCGGCGAACAGCGTCCGGGGTGCAGAGAAGCTCCTGAAGGCGATCTACACCATCGAGTTCCTCGCAAACCAACTCGAGGAGGACCGCTCCTCGACGCTCCGAGAGCTGTACTACCTCTCGGAATCCTGGGAGGAAGAACGGGCGCAGTTCTCCGGACAGGACGAATCAAACCAGCTCATAGAGGACCTGGAGATCATCTCGGAGGTCACGCGGGAGGACTTCCACATGCGGCCCGAGGAATCCGGCGCGACGATCATGGGGCCGCTCCGGATCCGGGAGCAGACCCGACGCGGTGAACGCGAGATTCACTGTCAGGAAGACGTCGGCGAGGGCGGCTACCAGATCCCGAACAACCCGGATACGATCGAGTTTCTCGAAAACGACGCCGACTTCGTGCTGTGTGTCGAGACCGGTGGGATGCGGGACCGGCTGGTCGAAAACGGCTTCGACGAGGGGTACAACGTGATCGTCGTCCACCTGAAGGGACAGCCGGCACGGGCGACCCGACGGATCACGAAGCGACTCCACGACGAACTCGATCTGCCGGTCGTCGTCTTCACCGACGGCGACCCGTGGTCCTACCGGATCTACGGCTCCGTCGCCTACGGATCGATCAAATCCGCCCACCTCTCGGAGTATCTCGCCACCCCGGAGGCGAGGTTCGTCGGCATCCAGCCGACAGACATCGTCGAGTACGACCTACCGACGGACCCGCTTTCGGACTCCGACATCAACGCCCTAGAGTCCGAACTCGAGGATCCACGCTTCCAGACCGACTACTGGCGCGAACAGATCGAACTCCAACTCGACATCGAAAAGAAGGCCGAACAGCAGGCACTCGCCTCCCGTGGGCTGGATTTCGTCACAGACACCTACCTGCCGGAGCGACTCACCGAGATGGATATCCTGTAGGCTGCTGCCGACGGTCACCCGGTAGCACGCCGTCGAGGTTTCATACAGCTTTTTGTCACTGTCGAAACTCAACGGAGACGAATGCACTATGCGGGACTCCAGACGGCCACCGAAATCCCGCCGTTGACGGCGGAAATTCTCCTGATATTCGGCATCATCGGTGTCGCGCTCGTTTTTTTCGTTACGGAACCGGTGCCGATCGACATCACCGCCATCGCGGTGATGTTCACGCTCGTCGTCCTGGAGCCGTGGACGGGTGTCGATGCAGCCACTGGCGTTGGCGGCTTCTCCAGTTCGGCCACGATCACCGTCCTCGCGATGTTCGTTCTGAGCGAGGGGATCAGACGATCCGGGCTGATAAACATCATCGGCAGCGAGATCGCCGAGCGCTACGGATCGAGCCCGTACAAACAGCTACTGGCCGTGCTTGGCCTTTCGGGTGGGACGGCCGGATTCATCAACAACACCCCGGTCGTCGCGGTGATGATTCCGATGGTGAACACCCTCTCACAGAAGACCGGGATCTCGCCGTCGAAGCTGCTGTTGCCCGTTTCCTACGCCGCCATGCTGGGCGGAATGTTGACCCTGATCGGCACGTCGACGAATATTCTCGCCTCCGACGTTTCCGCACGACTCCTCGATCGCCCCTTTTCGATGTTCGAGTTCACGCAGCTCGGTCTCGTCGTCCTCCTGACGGGTGTCGTCTATCTGGCGACGGTTGGACGGCTGTTGATTCCCGAGCGGATCAAGATGAGCGACGAGTTGATCGAGGGATTCGAGATGGCGGAGTATCTGACCGAGGTCGTCGTCACCGAGGAGTCACATCTCGTCGGTAAAACCGTCGATCAGTGTTTCACCGAACTCGACATCGACGCCGACATCATCCAGTTGATCCGAAACGACCGGATATTCACCGAGCCACTCGCACGGAAGGAGGTTCGGCCCGGCGATATCCTGGTTTTGCGGACGGATCAATCGAGCGTCGTCACGCTCATCGAAACCGAGGGCCTCGAACTCGCACCGGATGCGGAGGTCACGGACGAGCGTCTCGACGCAGAGGGTGAGGATCTCGAACCCGAATCCGAACAGCAGCTCGTCGAGGTCGTCATCTCACCCGAATCCTCGGCCATCGGCGAAACCCTCGAGACGCTGAACTTCAGGGAACGCTACGATGCGACGGTCCTCGCGTTGCGGCGTGGCGGAGAGATCATCCACGCCCGCATGGACGAACGGAAGCTTCGGGGCGGGGATACGCTGCTCATCCAGGCCTCAGAGGAGACGGTCAAACGCTTTGCGAACGACCGCGGGTTCATCCTGGCACAGGAGCTTACGCTTCCGGACTTTCGGTACAATCGGATTCCGGTAGCGATCGGAATCGTCGCGGCGGTCGTCGGACTGGCGGCACTCGATGTACTGCCGATCCTCATAAGCGCACTCGGTGGCATCGTCGCGATGGTCGCGACGGGCTGTGTGAAGCCGACGGAGGTGTACTCCTCTGTCGACTGGAGTGTGATCTTCTTACTCGCCGGCCTCATTCCACTCGGGGTCGCGATGGAACGAACCGGCGCCGCCGAGTGGCTCGCGACGACGATCCTCGTGTTCGCGGCGGGGCTGTCCCCGGCCATCGTCCTCGGATTGTTCTATCTCTTTACGGCACTCATCACGAACGTGGTGAGCAACAACGCGAGCGTCGTGTTGATGATCCCCGTCGCGATCGAGGCGGCCGGGGCGATCGGTGCTGATCCATTCACGTTCGTCCTCGCCGTGACCTTCGGAGCATCGACGGCGATGCTCACGCCGATCGGCTATCAGACGAACCTGATGGTGTACGGCCCCGGCGGGTACACCTTCACCGATTTCTTCCGGGTCGGCGCCCCGCTACAGCTGATCTTGACCGTGGTGACGACGGTCGGACTGTTGGTCATCTGGGGCGTTTGAACGCTGCGTGTGGTAAGACATGACATTCGAAGGCGGAGTCGATATATCTTTGCGTGGCTACGACGACTCACGACAGGAGTATGGTGAACTCGATCTTTCTCCTCGTCGGCGTCGCCGTCGCCTGCTTCGTCGCATACAATATCGGTGGGGCGACCACCGGACCGGCGTTTGCACCCGCCGTTGGCGCGGGCGTTCTCGGCAAGTTCGCTGCGGCGGGGCTCATGGCGGTGTTTTTCTTCGTCGGTGCGTGGACGATCGGCAGACGCGTCGTCGACACGCTGGGTCAGGAACTGGTCCGGGATCCGGCGATCTTCACGCTCTCTGCCAGCATCATCGTCCTGTTTTTCATCGGCGGTGCGCTGTTCGTCGGCAACCTCTTCGGCGTTCCGGCGTCGACGTCGATGACGGCGGTCGGTTCGATCGCCGGACTTGGACTCGCCTCCGGGCAGTTGAACTGGGCCGTGATGGGTGAGATCGTCTCGTGGTGGATCGTCGCGCCGATCATCGGCTTCTGGGTCGCCGGTGTCGTCGGCCGATACTTCTACGTCTATCTCGACAACCTCATCGCGATCGACCAGACAGAGGGATCGCTCGTCGAAATCGACCGAAGCGGCGCGATCCCACAGCCGGTGGCCGGACCGAACACGACGACCCGAGAACTGGTCGGCTCGGGTATCGTCATCTCGATCGGCTGTCTCATGGCCTTTGCCTCCGGGACGAGCAACATCGCAAACGCGATCGCACCGCTCGTCGGCAGCGGCAACCTCGATATGAACGTCGGCATCGTCGTCGGTTCGATCGCCGTTGCCGTCGGTGCCTTCACGATCGGTCGGCGGACGATGGAGACGCTCGGAAACGACATCACCGAACTGCCGCTGACCGCGGCGATCGTGGTCGCGACGATCAGCTCGGCACTCGTCGTCGGCCTCTCGGCGATCGGAATCCCCGCGAGTTTCGTCGTCATCGCGACGATGTCTATCGTCGGTCTGGGGTGGGGACGAGCGACGCGAACGACGACCCTCTCCGACAGCGTCCGTGGCGAGGAGGCACCACGAGCGTCGGTCGGCGGACTCAAGGCGGACAAAGAAACTGCGACGGTCGGCGATCCAACCGTCTCAGACGAAGCCACCCCGAAACCGATCGGCGAGGAGAGTCCCGAGGAGGTTCCGTCTGCATCGGAGCTTTTCAACCCGTCGACGACCGCCCGCGTCATCGTCATGCAGAACGTCGTTCCGATCCTTGCGACGATCGGATCGTACTCGACGTTCTTTCTGCTGCTCAGATTCGGGTATCTCTGATAAAAGTAGCGCTGTCTACAGGACTTCCTCGAAGTCCTTGTGGCCCGTGATGTCGACGCCCTCGTCGGTGATCGTCGCGAGGTAGACGCCGTTTCCGGAACCGGTGTCGCGTTCGACCGCCGCCTTGATGCCGGAGGCGGCGACCTGTTTTGCTTCCTCGTTGCTCATTCCGTCGCGATACTCCCGTTCGAGGGTCCCGTAGGCGACCGTCAGTCCGGAGCCGGTGACGGTGTAGTCGTCCTTCATGACGCCGCCGGCAGGGTCGATGGAGTAGACGTGGTGACCCTCTTCGTCGACGCCGCCAAGGATCGGGCTGATCGCAAAGAAGGGGCCGCCGCGGGCGAAGTTTCCGGCGAGTGTCGCAAGCGCATCGATGGAGATATCCTCCCCACGCCGCGTCTCGTACAGGTTCGCCTCGGCACGAAGCGAGCGGATGAACGACTGTGCGCCGCCGACGGAGCCGACGAGCGTCAGCGCAGCCGTCGGGTGGATCTGCTCTACCTTCTGGACGTTCTTGTTCGAGACGAAGCGGCCGCCGAGTGACGCCCGCATGTCCGTCGCAACCACGACACCCTCGTCGGTCGTGACACCGATGGTCGTCGTGCCGGTTTTGTTGACGTTCTCCAGATCGTCCATGGAGAGCCCGTTCGTTGGCTGTTCTCCAAGCTCTGGTTCGTACGGTGAGAGCGTGTGGTCCTGTCCGGTCCGAGGGACGGAACGGTCTAGCTGTCGCATTCAAAGATTGTACACGCCGACCGCTGATAAAGGTTCGTTACCGCAGATGAGGGAGTTGCCGCAGGCGCCTCTCAGGCCTGTTTGTAGACCTCGCCGAGGCTCTCGATCACCGAATCGAGGGGGATTCTCAGACCGGCCTTCCCCGCCGCAAGTGCGATCGGAAGCATCAGGATACCGACGACGATGCTGAACTGGTACAGTGCGAACACGGAGGCCCGGTAGACGCGAGATTTCATTGCCGTAGCCACCGCAAATCCGTCGCCGGTAATAAACGTTGTGGGCAGATCGGCCCGCTCGATACACGTAGTCGTTCCGACACACTGTCGCCGTATCGTGGTTTCTCGAATCGTGACAGCGGTTCACACTCAGTTCCCCCCGGCATCACCGTCGAAGTCAGATTACGCGGGTATCCGGCCGAGCCACCACTCATAGGTTACGAGAATAATGACCGTGACGTGCGCTTCTGTGTGGCTCGCCACGACCGAAACAGCAGGAATATGGGTCCCCCGCTGTTTCGTTCGGACATGAGCAACTACGTCGTCGCAATGGAGGCAGCGTGGCTGGTTCGAGATGTCGAAGAGATCGACGACGCCATCGGGGTGGCGGTGAGTGAAGCCGGTCGACGTCTCAACGAAGCCGACATGGACTACGTCGAGGTTGAGGTCGGCGCAACGCCGTGTCCCGCCTGTGGGGAGGCCTTCGACTCGGCGTTTATCGCCGCAGACACCGCACTCGTCGGACTGCTTCTGGAGATGGAGGTGTTCAACGCCGACGGAACCGAACACGCGAGTCGAATCGCAAAAAGCGAAATCGGTGGGGCGCTGCGCGACGTTCCCCTGAAGGTCATCGAGACGGTCGAAACCGAAGACGACGAGTGACGCCGGTCAGGAGATGTGTGCAGCAACGTCGGCTTCGGTAATGATGCCGGCGAGCTGTCTATCCGCGACCACCATCACGGCGTCCTGATGGTTGAGGTGTGCGTTCACCTCCTCTAAGGTCGCCGTCGGTTCGACGGTCGTGATCGATTCACGCATCGCTTCCGCAACCGGGAGTACACCCGCATCCTCGGCTTCGAGCCGTCGGATGTCGGTGTTCGAGATGATCCCTTGCGGTCTGCCGTCACGGACGACGGGTAACTGTGAGTACCCCTCCTTGACCATCACGTCGATCGCTTCTCGGACGCTGTCGTCCGGTGCGACGGTGATCACTCCCTCGTGCATGATATCCTCCGCGTGGATCACCGCACCCTCCGCTTCGTCCAGTGCGGTGACGATCCGTCGAAGCGTCGAGAGCCGTGGATCGACGTCACCACCTTCGATCCGTGCGATGAGCGGCTGAGACACGTCGGCCCGATCCGCCAACTCACTCTGTGTCAACCCGAGGTCGGTCCGACGTTCCTTGAGATCGGCCGGTGTCGGGAGTTCCATCGGCATACCTGTATATAACCGTAGGTAATATAAAAAGGCTTCCCACGGTTTATGAACGATAACGCGGCCACCGATCGTATGCGCTGACCGTCCGACGATCGGTCTCAGCCGGAGTGCGGTACAGGACCGATCGACCGCTGCGGTGTACCGCCTGTTTGCCCCTACAACTCGAGACCTCGGATCGCCACGCAGTCACCGGATTCGACGCGGCCGATCACCGCCGCGTCCGCGACCGCCTCGGTGACCTCCGCCGCATCCGCCTCCGGCATCGCGGCGACGAAGCCCGTCCCCATGTTGAACGTCCGGTGCATCTCCTCGTCGCTCACCGACCCCTCCCGCTGGATGAACTCGAACACCGGGTCCACGTCGAAGGGATCGGTGATCTCGTATCGGAACGCCCCCATCCGCGAGAGATTCCCCCAGCCACCGCCGGTGACGTGTGCGGCGGCGTGTGTCTCGACGGCGTGAAGCGGTTCCAGAAGTTCCCGGTAGATGCGGGTCGGCTCCAAAAGCACCTCGCCGATCGTTCGGTCGGTGTTCTCCGGAAACGGATCGGTGTAGTCGTGATTCCGCGTGACCGCCTTCCGGGCGAGGGTCAGTCCGTTCGAGTGGATTCCCGAGGATGGAACGCCGACGAGGACATCGCCAGCCGCTGCTGTTCCGTCGAACAGCTCCGAATCGGTTGCGAGTCCGACGCAGGCTCCGGCGAGGTCGAGTCCTTTGATCACCTCCGGCATCACCGCCGTCTCGCCGCCGAGTAGGTGGACGCCCGCCCGATCGGCACCCGCAGCCAGTCCCTCGCCGATCTGTTCGGCAGTTTCGTCGTTCGGCGTTTCGACGGCGAGATAATCGACGAATGCGACGGGTCGAACACCGGTCGCGATCAGGTCGTTTGCGTTCATCGCGATGCAGTCGATCCCGATCGTCGAGTAATCTTCGAGCGCCTCCGCGACGAGTAGCTTCGTCCCGACGCCGTCGGCTGCGAGTGCGAGATACCGATCGCCGATGTCCAGCAGTCCGGCAAAATCACCCTCGAACTCGTCGACCGCACCGACGAGCGCCGCCGTCGCGGCTTCACTCGCCTCGATGTCGACGCCCGCCGCAGCGTAGGTCAGTTCCTCGCCTTCCTCTGTCATACAGAGAGGCCGTCCGATCGGTGCAAAAGCCCGTCGGTTCGACACTCGCCGTTTCCCCGTCTCAGACGTCGTACTGCTCTGTGACGTAGTCGGCCAGCCCCCGCTGTTCGAGCTTCTCCATCGGAGCGAGCATCGAAAGCTGGACGACACCCGGCAGTCGAGCGATCTCGACGCCGCCGGTGAACGTACACCGAGAGCGGACCTCACCGATGCTCATATCGAGCAGGTTTCCGGCTCTCTCGAAGGCGTTTTCGGTCGCTTCGTTCACCGTTGCCCCGGACCCGATCACCTGGATCGGCCCGGCCTCCGGCAGTTCGTCGAGTCCGTACTCCGTGGCGAGTTCCTCGCCCTTCTGCCGCTCTTCGTCGGTGTGTGGCTTTGCGATGTGTGGGAGATCCTCCTCGTTTGGAAGCAACAGCGGTCCATCGATGTCCAGCCCTTCGATCACCTCGACTTCGAGTTCCGTCCGACCGGAGACGTCCGTGGTGTGCAACGACAGTTCTCCGTCGCCCTGATTCGCGTGGAGGTCCCCCACGTAGAGACCCCCACCGTCGACCTTCACCGGACAGATCAGGATTGCGCCGGGACGGACCTCGTTCGAGTCCATGTGGCCGTCGGTCCGGGCGATGAGTTCCTCCTCGCTGTCGAGCCCCCAGTCGTGTTCGGCACCGATGAGGAACTGTCCGAAGTCACCGGCGTTGTGAGAGTCCGGTAACTCGACGGGTGGCGTCGTCCCGATGTTACCGATGAAGGGTCTGAGCCGACCCAGGGCACCGGGCATGTTCGACGGCTTGTAGGTCAAAATCGAGTGCTGACGGGAGTTTTCGGGGAGTTCGATCGCTCCGTCTGCCTGCTCGGCGAGTGCGTCGGCGCCTTCCTCGCCGACGGTGATCCCGATCGTTCGATCGTCGTCGAAGACGACCGTATACCCGTACTCGAACCCGAACGAGGAGGCGTCGGCGCCACATTCGGTACACCGGACCGCGGTTTCTCCGGTCCCCTCGACGGTCGTGTCGGGCCACTCGGTTCCACACTCCGGACACCGGTGATCGATGAAGGGATCGTCCCCGAAGGCATCGTCACGTTCGTCCATCGTGCCGGTTGCCGTCGCGAGTGAGGTCACCTCGACGTCCTTGATTCGAATGGCGATGGCGTCGCCGACCTCCGCCCCCTCGACGGCGATCGGCCGTGTCACCTCGTGTCCACCACGGAACTCCGGTGTGATCATCGGGCCCCAACAGCCCGGCGGTGTGTGTGTCGTCACCGTGCCGCCGTCTGCGACCGTTCCCGCCCACTCCTGGTCGGGTCCGACGAGTCCGAGGGTGTACTGATCGACGTGGAGATGCTCTTGGATGCCTTGCTGTGCCATACCGCGATCTTCGGTCGCCGTCGACAAAAACCCATCTGCCGATCGGACAGTTCGGTTCACCGATCCGTTCAGAGCGGATCGACCAGATCACGCAGCGCGGCCTCGGGATCGTCTGCCTTCGCGACACCGGAGGCGAGGAGCACACCCTCGGCCCCGAGTTCGCCCGCGGCAGCCAGATCCTCGCCCGTGGAGATGCCGGCTCCACAGAACACCGGTACGTCACCCACCGCTGCGGCCGCCTCGACGGCACCGGTGACGACGTCCGGGTCGGCCTTCGAGACCGGCGTTCCCGTCCCGATCAACGCCGGCGGTTCGACGGCGACGGCATCCGGTTCAAGTGCGGCTGCCGCCGCCGTCTGCCGTGGGTTGTTGGCGCAGACGACCGTTTCGAGGCCAACGCGCTCTGCGGCCCGTACGCCGGCATCGATGTCGGCGAGCCGCTGTCGGTGCTCCGAATGGTTGATCAACGTTCCTGCCGCACCTGCCTTCGAAACCGTTTCGGCGAGCGTACTCCCGGTGTTCGATCCTGGCTCCACCGGTGAAACGTGCTGTGCCCACGTTTCGACACCCGTCTCTGCGACCGGACGCAGGTCCGCCGCCTCCGGCGCAATGGCGATTCGAACGCCCGTGTCGTCCGCAACGTCAGCCGCGGCAGTTGCGACGGCGATCGGGTCACACGGGTAGGTCTTGAGGTTGACGAGAACGAACATACGCGGATTCGAACGCCGCGGCAAAAATAGCTACCTATCCGCACGCACTCGCAATTAGTCCTTCCGCTGGACGACGTCGCCGAGAGTCGTCTCACCGGCCGAGGAACTTCCGGACCACTCGGTGTCGCCGTCTCCGCCTCCGCCGGTCGTCAGCGATATCTCGAGTGCTCCTTCGAGTTTCTTCTGTACCTCGTCGCTCGGCAGCACGTCGCCGCGCTCGAGCTTGCGGATCAGACTGGATTTCTCGTTGAGGTTGTTTGCGAGTTCCTCTTGGGTGAGGCCCGCAGATTCCCGGGCGTTTCGGATCCGCTCGTCGTAGTCCCCGACGACCTCGTCCATCTCGTCGAACATGTCACGACGCCGACCGCCTCCGCTACTGCCCCCGCCACCTCCACCGCCTGCAGAAGACGAAGATGAGGACGAGGACGACGTCGACGAGGATCCGGTCGAGTACTTCGTCGACGACGTCGAGGACGATTCGGTCTTGACCTCCGTGCCGAAGTCGGCACAGTTGTCACAGACCTCGAGTTCGGCCCCTTCTATCTTGACCGTCGTTGGCGACCCCGTCTCGGTGCCGCACATCTCACACTGGACCATACCTGACCATACCCGCGGGTTGCAAAAAGCGTTTTCCGCTGCGGTCGCGTTCGGCTCCGAGTCCGATCCTGCCCCCGGATTCAGCGAAGATCCGACATCGCACCGTAGAACCGCTGCATCGCGGTCACGTGCCCGATGACCGCAAAGAAGACGAGCAGCCACCCGACGAGACGCAGTCCACCGGGTGCTCCGGTGTAGAACGCGGCGATCAGGGTGACCACGCCGATGATTGCGAGCCTGTCGGCCCGTCCGACGAGCCCACCGTAGGCTCGATCGAGGCCGACCGCCTGCGTCTGTGTGCCGAGATACGAGGTCATCAAGACGCCCGTCACGGCGAGAAACCCGAGGAGGTACGCCTCCACTCCGGCGGCCAATCCGGCGATGATGACGATATCGGCGTACCGATCGAGGACGTGATCCAGCAAATCCCCCGCCCGGGATTCGACCCCCTGGCGTCTGGCGAGTGCGCCATCGAGGAGATCACACCACCCGTTGAGAAACACGAGGCCTGCGCCGAGGGCGTACAAAAGCGGCTCTTCGAGGACGTTCCCGGCGAGCGTGTAGACGGCTCCTGCAGCGACGGCGAAGCCGAATGCGATGATACTCACGCTGTCGGGGGACAGCCCGACGCCATCTGCAGCAGTCACGAACGGCGTCAGGGTCTTTTCTGCGATCGGTCTGAGTTTGTCGAGTGTCATTCTAACATCCGTCTGCCACAGCGGTCTCGTTTATACCGTCGCTCGCTTGCCTTCGCGTCCCGCGATCACAAATAATCGACGAACGATACTGTTCCTGCGGTCGGTTCCCGCAGGCCGTCGATCACCGCCTCGATCGCCTCGGCGACCGCCTCGGGTTCCTTTCCGGTCGTGTCGATCTCGTAGACCGAATCGAGCCCGTGGCCCTCGACGGCCTCCGAGAGGACGACGTCGAGGGCCTCCGCGTCTGCGTTTTCCGTGATCTTTCGATCTGTCGTTCCCGCCCGCGATTCGAGTCGTTCCGTGAGTTCCGTCGGATGACACCGGAGAACGACGACCCGATCGGCCGCGACGTGATGTGCGAGGTGTGATTCGAAGACGACGACGCCGTCGGTTTCGTCGTCGACCTGCTCGACGTGTCGTCTGAGTCCATCGATATCGGCCACGAGACTCCCGCGTTCCTCGTCGGTCCCAGTCGAGAGATTTTCGTCTTCGATCAACTCGTTTAGATGCAGGACCGGGCGATCGAGTTGCCGCGTCGCCGTCGTCTTCCCGGTTCCCGGCGTTCCGGTTACAGCGATCCTCATAACAGGTCGTTCAACACCTCGACGGCCCGTTCGGTCTCGGTTTTGGTTCCACAGGTGATTCGAATACACTCCTCCAGTCCGAAGGAACTCGTGTCCCGGACGATGACGCCGTCTTTCTGTGCGGCTTCGGCGACTGCAGCGCCATCACCCACCTCCGCGAGAACGAAGTTGCCGGTGCTTTCGAAGGTGTGTGCGTCGAGCTCCGACGCCATGTACTCCCGTGCCCACTCTGCCCCTTCGATCGTTCGTTCGAGGTGCTCCTCGTCGTCGAGGGCTGCCAGTCCTGCCCGACAGGCGATTTCGGATGCCGCGAATGGGGTATTCACACGCGCGTACGCGCCGGCCCACGACTCGGGGACGAGCGCGTACCCGAGCCGCAGGCCGGCGAGTCCGTACGCCTTCGAGAACGTCCGGAGCACGGCGATGTCGTCGCGCTCGTCGAACAGCGAAACCGCAGAGGGGGTGTCGGTGAACTCACCGTAGGCCTCGTCGACGAGAACGAGCGTCTCCTCGGCCGTCTCCTCGGCGACGGTGACGATCGTATCGTGTGTAGCCTCGGTTCCGGTCGGGTTGTGTGGACTCGTGATGTACACGATCCGTTCGCCGTCGTAGGCGTTCAGGATCTGCTCGGAGGACTGTCCGAACCCATCGTCCCGTTCGAGCGGATAGCTCCGAACCGTTCCGTGGTGGTATCTCGCGCTCATCGCGTAGTACGCGAAGCCGGGTTTCGAGACCAACACGCCATCGCCGGGATCGAGCATCGCCCGTGCGAGATAATCCAATGCTCCGTCGCCGCCGTTTGCCAGCCACACCTGCTGTGGGTCGAGTGACCACTCCTCGGCGAGCCGCTCTCGGAGGTCGACCGCCGACGTCTTCGGGTAGTAGTGGACCGATTCCGCGTGTTCCCGGATCGCATCGACGGCCTTCGGCGCCGGCCCGAAGGGGTTCTCGTTGGAGGAAAGCTTGATGAGGTCGTCGGGATCGATTCCCAGTTCGCGGGCGACCTCCTCGACCCCCCGACCGGCCTCGTAGGCAACGTGTGCAGACAGATCGCGTGGCTCCATACACCGTCACCAACGGATGCGACGGCTTAAGACTGCTCAACCTGTTCGCCTCCTGTGTCACCCGCCGTGGGAATACTTTTAGGCGACGGTGGTTTGCTGGACGTATGGACGCCGATACGTCCGCCGGACTCGTCGTCGCGGGCGGGTACTCCACCCGCTTCGGCGAACGGGAGAAGGCGGTTATCGATCTCTGTGGGACGCCGTTGATTCGTCGCGTCGTCGATCGGCTTTCGCTCGTCGTCGACGAAATCGTCGTCAATTGCCGGTCCGATCAGCGCGAACAGATCGCCGAGGCGCTGTCCGGCGTCGACGTTCGCTTCGCGATCGACGACGTTCCCGACCGTGGCCCACTTGGCGGCATCGCAACCGGTCTTTCGGTCGTCGATGCGGAGTACACGGCCGTCGTTTCCTGTGATCTGCCGTTTCTCGAACCTGCGATCGTCGAACTCCTCTTCGAGGAAGCAGCCGGCCACGACGCCGCCGTTCCCCGCCCCGGGGAGTGGTTCGAGCCGCTGCACGCCGTCTATCGCTCCGTTCCGATGCGCGTGGCCTGTGAGAGCACACTCGAATCCGACGACGGACGGGTCATCGCACCGCTCGAGGACCTGGACTACGTCGTCGTCGACCGCGAACCGCTTCTCGCCCGGGGCTCACTCGATAGCTTCGAGAGCGTCGACGACCCCGACGCACTCGCCTGGGCAGAACAGCAGATCGGCGGCTAGCTCGGCGTCCCTCGCCTCACTCGACGACGTCCACGATGGTCCGGAGATCCATGCGGCTCAACACGACGCGATCGATCTGCGGATCCTCGATCACCTCCGTCGCAATATCCCGGGCGGTTTCCGCTAACGCCTCGTCGTCGACCATGTTCAGAAGGGCGACGACCCGGGCGTCCTCCGGCACGTCCCGCAGTCCGCCGTCGGAGTCACGCAGGACGGAGACCACGTCCGACGGCTGGATCGTCTCGCCTGCCGTTCGGCCGGTGACGGCCGTCACGCGCTCCGGACGGTGGACGAACTCCTCCGTGAGCGGCTTGCCGACGGCCTGAACGCTGGCAACCGGAACGACGGTCGACGACGAGGCAGGAATCTTCGGTTCGTTCTCCGCGGGGGCTTTGAGCAGCCGCGTTCTGGCACCGTCGCCCTTGACGAGGACGGGTACGTCCGTGGCCGCACCGATCGCATCGACGATCTCGGGTTCGTAGCCGAGATATCGCGCACGGTCGCCGTCCTCGCCGGGGACGAGTCCGAGCGGCCACCTGTCGTTGCCGGCCATCGCCTCGACCGGCGTTTCGGTCACGAGAAGCTCCTCGACGTGACCATCGAACAGCGGAATTCGGACCGAGGCGGTGATGATCGCGCGGTCGAGGGCAGCTCCGAGGGCGTACAGCGTCGACTTCTTGCCGCCGGCTCCGACGACGGTGACGACGCCGTCCGGTTCGAACGCCGAAACGAGATCCATATCCGGGCGACGACCCCCGAGGTGAAAACTTCTGCTGCTTCGGAGTTTATAAGACATCGGCGGACGCGAAGCCGGTATGGTCGTAGATACGGCGATGTACACCCTACACGGGATCTTCGCGGCTCTCTGGACCGGATCGATCGTCTTCGTCACCGCGGCCGTCCTGCCGCTTGCCGCAAGCGGCAACCTCTCACCGGGAGATTTCGGCAGCGTCGTGAACAAACTCCGCTGGATCACCCGGATCAGCGCGCTCGTCACGCTTCTCAGCGGCGGCCACCTCGCCGGCGTGTTGTACACGACGGCGACGCTGACCGAGACGACGCGTGGCTATCTCGTGATCGCGATGCTCGTCTTCTGGCTCGGACTGGCTGCGACGATCGAAATCGGGAGTTCGCGTGCGATGGCCGGAGTCGACGCGAAGAAGATCCGCGAACCGGCCAGGGATGCCAAGCCGCTGTACTACGCCGCCTGTGTGCTCGCCATCGGGCTGCTCGTCACCGCCGGCCTCCTCGGCACGCCGTCGCCGATCCTGTGACGCTTACGGTGCGGTGATCTCGTTTCGGAGCGTTCCGACGCCTTCGATCTCCACCTCGACTGTGTCCCCATCCGACAGCGGCCCGACCCCCGCCGGAGTCCCCGTCGAAATGATGTCTCCCGGTTCGAGCGTCATGTACGTCGTGATCTCCTCGATCAACTCCCGGACGCCGAAGATAAAATCGGATCGGGAGGAGTCCTGCCGCAACTCGCCGTTGAGCCGACACCGAACCGACGCATCCCGGGGGACCTCCTCCGGCGTTGCGATGACCGGCCCGATCGGAGCGGCGTCGTCGAACGCCTTTCCACGAACCCAGTTCGTCTCGACGCGTTGATCGTCGCGGTTTGAGATGTCGTTGACACAGGTAAAGCCGGCGACGACGTCCTCGGCGTCCTCGGCGGCGACGTTCCGACACCGGTCGGAGATGACGACCCCCAACTCGGCTTCGTACTCGATTTTTTGCTTCCCCGGCAGAAGCGACACCGTGTCGCCGTGGCTCGCAACCGTGTTCGGCGTTTTGATGAACAAAAGCGGTCTGTCCGGAATCTCGCTGTCCTGCTCTGCGGCGTGTCCCGCGTAGTTTAGCCCCACACAGACGATCTTCGTCGGTTCACACGGCGGCAGCACGTCGACCTCGTCGACGCCGAAGGTCTCGCCTTCGAGCGTGATTCGGCTTCCATGGACCGGATTAGCCTCGATCTCTGCTCCTTCCTCACCCGTCCACTTACCGCGTCGAACTTCGCCGCCGGGGTCCTCGAACCGAACGTTGTGCATACCGGCCGGTCGTCTCGGTCGTTGATAACGGAACCGATATCATCGGCGACCGACGGCACAACTGCCGTTCGGTACGCCCCGAGTCGCCGTCTCAGTAGGGATCGAACGCCGGTCGGCTGTCGACATCCCGCGGACAGCCGTACCGATCCCGATACTCCGTCGCCAACTCGGCTCCGGCCTCGGTGAAAAACAGAAACACGCCGAACGGGACCGAAAACTCCCCGTCGGTCGGTCCCGCGGGATCGATGACGAGCACCTCTGCGGCCGGTTCGCCGACGTTCGGAAGCGACGTGAGCCACGGTTCCAGCGGAAGCACGCCGGTGAGGACGTTCGGGACGAACGCGCCATCGGGAAGCGCCGAACGCGGCTGTATCCAGCACTCCCCGACCGCGTCGTCGCCGTCGGTCAGCGTGGCTCCCGCCGGATCGGCAGGTGAGTCGCCGTCACCGAACTCACGATCCGCCGCGAGTGCGCGTGCCGCCGTCGGAAGGTCCTCGTATGCGACGTCGACGGCGAACCCGAACGGAACCCGATCCGTCCGCGTCAACGACAGCACCCGCCACGCCGCCGAATCGGCCTCCCTGTCGCCTTCGAGCGTCGCCTCGACCAGATCGCCCGTATCGAGGCTGTCGACGAGCGCCTGCCGATCGTCGGCGTACCCGACCGAGTGAACCGAGTACAACTTCGGGGTGGTGGTTTGCTGGAAGTTGAGGTGTTTCACCGCTTCGACGACCCGGTACACCCGAAACGACCCCGATTGCGTGTCCATACACGACGTTCGACCCCGAACACCTTCAAGAGGGTTATCGGTTTGCCGAAAGCTGCTTCCGCATCCGTCTGTGTGGGATCCCGGCTTCCAGATACTCCTCGCTCACGACGTCGTACCCGAGCGTTTTGTAAAATTCGACGACCGGGGTCTGTGCTGAGAGTACGACCGCGCCGTACCCTTCGGCTGTCGCCCGTGATTCGACTGCCTCCATCAGCCGTCGCCCGATCCCCTCGCCGCGCCGATCGGAGACGACGGCGACGCGTTCTGCCTTTGCCGTCCCATCCTTTGGGCGCATCCGCGCGACGCCGACGGGCCGGCCGTCGTGGTCGGCGAGAAAGTGGACCGCCTCCTCGTCGTGGCCGTCGAGTTCGACGGACTCGGGAACTCCCTGTTCGTCGACGAACACGGAGCGACGGATCGATATCGCCGCCTCGGGTGGCTCGCCCTCGACTTGTCGCACGGTGACGTTCGCTTCCATCTATGCTCCACGTTGTTCGTGCGAGCAGAATAGCCCCCGGATATTATTAAATCGGCCCGATTATCATCGGACACGATGGAGTTGACATGGCACGGCCACTCGACGTGGCACGTCTCCGAGGCACAGACAGACGTCGTAATCGATCCGTTCTTCGCCAATCCGAAAACAGACCTCGAACCGTCCGACGTCGAGGCCGACTACGTCCTGTTGACCCACGGCCACGAGGACCACGTCGCTCACGCGGAGGCGTTCAACGACGCGACGCTGGTCGCCACGCCGGAACTCGTCACCTACGCACAGGACAACTACGGCTTCGAGGACGCCGTCGGCGGCATGGGAATGAATCTCGGTGGAACCGTCGAGTGTGGCGACCTCTGGGTGACGATGGTCCGTGCAGACCACTCCAACGGGATCGAAACCGGCTACGAGGACTCCGCGGGAATGCCCGCCGGGTACGTCCTCTCCGATAAAAAACCCACACAGGAGTCCGACGCGGACGCGACGGCGTTCTATCACGCCGGCGACACCTCGCTGATGGTGGAGATGCGCGACGTCATCGGATCGTTCCTCGAACCCGACGCTGCCGCCTTGCCTGCCGGCGACCACTTCACCATGGGGCCGACGCAGGCGGCCGTCGCCGCCGATTGGCTCGGCGTCGACTACGCCTTCCCGATGCACTACGACACCTTCGGACCGATCGAAATCGACACCGACGATTTCGAACGCGAGGTTCGTGCAAGCGGTGCTTCCGCCGAAGCCGTCGTCCTCGACGGCGACGAGTCCTTCGAGCTGTAGCGTCGCCGTTCCGCCCCGTCGGCCGTCCTCGACACACCTTTTTTATATACACGTCGAGTGGATGCGTCTGCAATGACGGACATCGAGACCACGACGGTCAACGAGGCAAAGTTTCACGCACTCAGCCGCGCCGGCGACTTCGAGTTGAGCATCGACGCCACCGGATCGGAGGGGCCGACGCCGAACGAGGTTCTCGTCGCCGACTACGCGTCGTGTTTCACCTTCGCCTGTCGTGCCGGTGCCTCCCGTCAGATGGACACCGATCTGGGAACGATCGAAACCGACGCAGAGGCGACACTCGACGATCAGGACGACCTCGAATCGATCAGCTTCGAGATGCGAATCGAGGCGGAGCTAGACGACGAGGAAATCGCCGAGGTGCTCGAACTCGGCGAAGATATCTGTCACGTCCACGCGGCGCTGCAGGACGACCTCCACGCCGACGTGAGCGTCGAAGCGGACGCCTTTTGAGCCCGTTTTTATATACCAGCGGGCGACCACCACGCCGTGTGACCTGACCCACGGCCGCCGACCGCTCGCGGGTGTGCGACACGACGGTCGGCGAGGACGCGACGTGTCGCCTGTTCGCCACGTGACACAACCAGCTATACGTCTGGAGTTGTACAATCGGATATGACCGACTGGCAGGACCTGATCGTCACGGAGCGGATGGAGGTCGATCAGCAGTTCTCGACACAGATCGACGGATCGCAGTTTTCCAGACAGGAGTGGGGGCTCATCATGACCGCCGTCGAGTTCGAGATCGTCGATCCGGCCGACGCCGAGGCAGCCGAGATCACGGCCGACACGTCGAATCTTCCGGCGATCCTCCCGGAACTGGAGAACATCTCTCAGGCCGGACCGATGGGGGCCGGTCCGGATCAGGAGTCCGGTGGCGGTGGACTGCTCGAGTCTGCACTCTCGGCTCTCGGCATCGGTGGCGAAGACGACGACGGTGTCGACGAAGGGAAGCTTGCGGCGGCAGAGGAACTCACGGCAGCCTACGCCGCGGAGCTACAGACCCACCTCGAAAACCGCGGCCGGTGGGACGAGATCAGAACTGCGGCAGCCGACGAAGACTGAAGCAGAAACAGCCGACGATCGACCTACAGTCGATCCAAAACGGCCGCCGTGACGTCCGCAGTCGAGGCGGCGCCGCCGAGATCGGGCGTCCGTGGCCCGTCGTCGAGAACGCCCTCGACGGCACCACGCACGCTGACGGCCTCCTCGTCGTATCCGAGGTGTTCGAGTAGCATCGCGGCCGACAGGATCGTTGCGGCCGGGTTCGCGACGCCGTCGCCTGCGATGTCCGGCGCCGAACCGTGAACTGGTTCGAACAGTCCGTTCTCGCGGCCGATGTTCGCACTCGGCAGCAGTCCGAGCCCACCGACCAATCCGGCGGCGAGATCCGACAGCACGTCACCGGCGAGATTCGGACAGATGACGACGCCGTACTCCTCGGGGTGTAAGACGAGATGCATCGCAAGCGCGTCCATGAGCGCTTCCTCGTACGCCACACCCCTCTCTTCGGCCACGGCGCGGGTCGATTCGAGGAACTGGCCGTCGGTGGTTCGCATCACGTTCGCCTTGTGTGCGACCGTGACGTCGTAGCCATTCTCCTCGGCGTAGTCGAAGCCAAACTCCGCGATTCGGCGAGAGGCCTCGTCCGTGATCACGCGGGTGAGCGTCGTCACACCCTCGGCGATCTCCGATTCGATGCCCGAGTAGACGCCTTCCGTGTTCTCCCGGACGAACACCAGATCCGTCTCGGGTCGGACCGAATCGACGCCGGGATACGCACGCGCCGGACGGACGTTTGCGAAGGATCCGACTGCCTCCCGCAGCGGGATGATCACGTCTGCGGCCGACTCGCCGGCCGCACCGAAAAGCGTCGCGTCGGCCGCCTCCGCGGCCTCGTACGTTTCCTGTGGGAGTGGCTCTCCTCGCTCCTCGAGGACGTGATCGCCGGCCTCTCGTCGGAGGAACTCGAAGTCGCCGACGGCTTCGAGTACGTCGACGGCGGCCGGAACGACCTCCTGTCCGATTCCGTCGCCTTCGACGACGAGGATCGTCTCAGTCATCGCTCTCGACGTACGGCAACTCGGCGGTCGTCGCCTCGACCTTGCTCAGATTCGAGTACATAAGCGCCGTCGTATCCCAGATCCCCTCGACGAGTGCCTCCTGCATCGCGTCGTCGATCTCGACGTCGATCTCGCGGCCGTCGTACCGGACGACGCTGTCCTCGACGTCGATCTCGATGTCGCCGTCGGGGTTGTCCTCGATCCAGGACTGCAGCGTCTGCACCGTCGCCTGATCGGCGGTCACGGCCGGAATCCCCAGTGATTTGCAGTTGTCACGGAAGATCTCGGCGAAGGATTCGCCGACGACGCCGTCGATTCCCCACCGCATCATCGCCTGTGGAGCGTGTTCACGCGAGGAGCCACAGCCGAAGTTCTTGTTGACGACGGCGATGGACGCGTCGTCGTACACGTTGAGGGGGTGGTCGTTGTAGCTGCCGTCGTCGTTCCGACGAGCGTCATAAAAGAGGTACTCGTCCATTCGATCGAAGGTGACCTCCTTCATGAACTTCGCCGGCAGGATCTGATCGGTGTCGACGTCGTTGCCTTCGATGGGGACGCCGGATCCCGAAACCTCGGTGATGTGTTGATCGTCCGCCATCAGTCGGCGACCTCCTCTACGTCGTCTGCGGTGTACGTCGTCGCCCGATCGTCGAAGAACCGCCGGGCGTCGGTCACCTCGCCTTCGACGGCGGCGGCGGCGACCATCGCCGGACTCATGAGGATCGTCCGACCGTCCTTCGAGCCCTGCCGACCGATGAAGTTGCGATTCGACGACGAGGCACACACCTCGTCGCCGACCAGCGAATCGTCGTTCATGGCCAGACACATCGAACAGCCGGCACGACGCCACTGGAAGCCAGCCTCGATGAACGTCTGATCGATTCCACGCTCCTCACACTGGGCTCGAACGGTCTCCGATCCCGGAACGGCGAGGGCGCGAACGTCGTCGTCGATCTGTCGGCCCTCCAGCACGCGGGCGGCCTCTTCGAAGTCGCTCACCCGGCCGTTCGTACAGGTTCCGAGGAAGGCAACGTCGATGTCGTAGCCGAGCATCGAGTCACCCGGTTCGTGACCGAAGTGATCGTAGGCCTTCCTTGCGGCCTTCCGTTCGGTCTCGTCGTCCAGATCCTCCGGCGACGGGATCGGTTCGCCGATTTCGACGACCTGTCCGGGGTTGACCCCCCAGGTCACGAGCGGATCGACGTCGCTCATGTCGATCGTGACGACATCGTCGTACACGGCGTCGTCGTCGCTCTTGATCGACTCCCAGTAGGCCTTCCGCGCCTCGAAGGCCTCGCCTTCGGGGACGTACTCCCGTCCGCGGAGGTACTCGTAGGTCGTCTCGTCCGGATTGATGTATCCGGCACGCGCACCGCCCTCGATCGACATGTTGCAGACGGCGAGACGCCCTTCCATGTCCAGGTCTCTGATGGCCGGGCCGCCGTACTCGTAGACGTGACCCACGCCACCGTCGACGCCGAGGTCCTTGATGATCTTCAGGATGATGTCCTTCGCATAGACACCAGATCCGAGGCTCCCCTCGACCTCGATTCGTCGGACGT
Source organism: Natronomonas sp. (assembly GCA_040409725.1). Taxonomy (GTDB): domain Archaea; phylum Halobacteriota; class Halobacteria; order Halobacteriales; family Haloarculaceae; genus Natronomonas. Next base: position 10,023 of record JARWGK010000075.1, on the reverse strand, counting down.
TCTGCTTTTCGGCGGCGATACAGCCGGTTGCCAAAACGTCCCGGATCTGACTCGTTCCGATTCCGACGCCGATCGATCCGAAGGCACCGTGTGTCGAGGTGTGGCTGTCACCACAGGCGACGGTCATCCCCGGCTGGGACAGCCCCAACTCGGGGGCAACGACGTGGGTGATTCCCTGCTTCCCGGAGTCGAATCCGAAGAAGGTGATCCCGTTTTCGTCGACGTTTCGCTCCAGTGCCGACAGCATCGTCTCGGCTTCCTCGTCGGCGAGTGGGCGCTCTCGCTTCTCCGGTTCGGTCGGCGCGATGTGATCCGTCGTTGCGTACGTCTGTTCCGGGAAGGCAACGTCCATCCCTCGTTCCTGCAGCATCGAAAACGCCTGTGGGCTCGTCACCTCGTGGATGAGATGCAGGCCGATGAACAGCTGATCCTGTCCGTTCGGCAGCGTCGTCACCGTGTGTTTGTCCCACACCTTGTCGTACAGCGTTCGTTCACTCATTTCCCGTCACCACGTACGTGTCTGTCCTGTACAGCGTTGTCGCTGTCGTACTTCGACTTATCCATGCTCCTTCTGTTCGTTCCGACGGAGTTGACGCTGTCGGTCTCCCCGCGGTCGAAGGAACGCGTTCGACCGAACGGTCGATCCGTGTGGGGGTTCGCGTGGCTCAGATCTCCCAGCGTCGGCCTGTACCGCTCGGATGTTTCGTCGTTCGTCATCTACTCCTCTCCCCACGCAAACAGCCCGCGCAGGTTCTCACCGACGCGCTCGATTTCGTGGTTCTGCTCGGCCTCTCGCAGTTGCTTGTAACTCGGCCGTCCGGCCTGGTTTTCGTTGATCCACTCTCGGGCGAAGGTGCCGTCCTGTACGGCCTCAAGCGTCTCCTCCATGTTCTCTCTGACACCTTCGTCGATGATCTCGTCACCGCGTGAGAGGCCGCCGTACTCGGCGGTGTCGGACACCGAATTCCACATCTCGGCGTGGCCGCCCTCGTACATCAGATCGACGATCAGCTTCATCTCGTTGAGACACTCGAAGTACGCCATCTCCGGGGAGTATCCGGCGTCGACGAGCGTCTCGAAGCCCTGCTTGATGAGGCTCGTGATCCCGCCACACAGCACCGCCTGCTCGCCGAAGAGGTCGGTTTCGGTCTCCTCGCGGAACGTCGTCTCGACGACCCCGGCACGGGTACAGCCGATCGCCTCGGCGTACGCCAGACCGGTGTCGTGAGCGTCGCCGGTGGCGTCGTTGTAGACCGCAAGCAGGCCGGGTGTCCCCTGACCGCTCTCGTAGTTTCGGCGAACCAGATGTCCCGGCGACTTCGGCGCGACCATCGTCACGTTCACCGACTCCGGTGGCTCGATCTGTCCGTAATGGACGTTGAACCCGTGGGCGAACTGCAGCGTCTCCCCCGGTTCGATGACGTCCTTGATGTCGTCGTACACCGCCGGCTGGACGGTATCGGGAACCAGTACGCTCACGATATCTGCCTGCTCTGCCGCTGCCCGCGGCGTCGCAACCTCCAGTCCGTCCGCTCGGGCGGCCTCCCGGGAACTCGAGGATTTCTGCAGGCCAACGACCACGTCGATCCCGGAGTCGTCGAGATTCTGCGCGTGGGCGTGTCCCTGACTCCCGTAGCCGAGTACGGCCACCGTCTTGTCTTCGATCACTGTTCGATCTGCGTCCTCGTCGTAGTACACCGTCGTGGTAAACTCGTCGTCAGTCATGTCTGTTGTGTGTTATGTGTGGATTTCGTCTACGATAGCTGTCTCTTCTTCGCCCCGTGCCAGTGCCGCCTGACCGGTGCGTGCGATCTCTCGGATGCCGAACTGCTCGTAGGCGTCGAGTGCGTCGTCGATCTTCTGTTCGTCGCCCGTGATCTGGACGGTGATCGTCCGCGGTCCGGCATCCAGCGTCGTTCCGTCGTACATCCGGGTGATCGCCTGTACCTTGTCGGGTTCGTCGCCGTCGACCTTCACGAGAACGAGTTCCTGCGTGACCGCCTCGCGTTCGAGTTCCCGCACGTCGACGACCGGAAGCAGCTTCTGTAGCTGCTTTTTGGCCTGATCGATCCCGGGTTCCGGTTCCTCGATCACGAGCGTGATGCGGGAGTACCCCTCGTTTTGCGTCGGGCCGACGGTCAGCGACTCGATGTTGAACTGCCGTCGCTGAAACAGCCCCGAGACGTTCGCGAGGACGCCGGGTTCGTCCTCGACGTACGCCGAGATGATCGCCCGTCGTGGCGGCTGTTTGGCCTCGACCTCCGGATCGATCCGGATGCCCTGTGAGTTGCGCCGGCCGACGGGCCGTTTCCGCTCTTCCGGTTCCGGTCCTTCTAGACCGTCCCGGGGGGTGTCCTGGTTGCGACTCATAGCTGGTCCTCCGCCAGTGCGAACAGTCCGTTGTCGCCACCACTTGGAACCATCGGATAGACGTTCTCCTCGGGGTCGATGTGAACGTCGACGACGCTCGGACCGTCGTACTCCAGTGACTCCGCGATGACCTCCTCGACCTCGTCGTAGGTGTCGATCCGGAACCCGCGTGCACCGAATGCCTCCGCGAGCTTGTCGAACTCCGGAACCCACGGGTACTCCGAGGCCATGTGGCGTTCACCGAAGAAGGCGTCCTGCCACTGCCGGACCATCCCGATCGCGTCGTTGTTCAGAACGACGACCGTGATGTCGAGGTGTTCCCGCACCGCGACCGACAGCTCCTGACACGTCATCAGGAAGGAGCCGTCGCCGTCGAAGCAGATCACGTCCTCCTCGGGTTCGGCGAACTTCGCGCCGATCGCTGCCGGGAGGCCGTAACCCATCGCACCGAGGCCGTGTGAGGAGACCCACGTGCGCGGCTCCTTCCACGTCCAGTACTGCCAGGCCCACATCTGGTGTTGGCCGACGCCGGTCGTGACGATCGCCTCGTCGTCCGTCATCTCGTCGTAGGTCTCGACGACGTACTGCGGCTTCACCGGTTCGTCCTTCGGTGCGGCGTAATCCATCGGATACTCCGCCTTCCACTGCTGACACTGCTGTCGCCACTCCTCCGCAGGCGGCGACTTCGGCATGGCGGTGTCGAGCTGCTGTAACACCGCCTTTGCGTCTCCGATGACCGGATAGTCGGCCTCGATGTTCTTCGAGATCTCCGCTGGATCGATGTCGACGTGGATCACGTCTGCGTCGGGTGCGAAGGTCTCGACGCCGCCCGTCAGGCGGTCGTCGAACCGCGTCCCGACGCCGAGGAGACAGTCACACAGCGTGATCGCCATGTTGGCGTAGCCGGTTCCGTGCATCCCGGCGATCTCTAGGGAGAGTTCGTGGTCCTCGGGGAAGGCGCCGGTTCCCGGCATCGTCGTGATGACCGGAATCTCGTATTCGATCGCAAACTCCCGCAGCTCCTGGCTCGCTTCCGATTTGATGACGCCGCCGCCGGCGAGGATGACGGGCTGTTCGGCCTCCGCGAGGGTGTCTGCGGCCTCTTCGATAGCCTCCGGCTCTGCCGTCTCCGGCGGGTTGTACGTCGCCGGCGTTCGCGGCTCGCCCGGATCGTCACTCGCCGCACCGTTCGTGACGTCCTTCGGCAGATCGACCAGTGTCGGTCCCTGTCGACCGCGCTTTGCGACGCCGAAGGCTTCGCTGACGTCCTCGCCGACGCTTTCGGAATCCGCCGAAAAGTAGTTCGCCTTCGTGATCGGCGACGTGACGCCGACGGTATCAGTCTCCTGAAAAGCGTCGTTGCCGACGAACTCCGTCGGAACCTGTCCGGTCAACGCGACGACCGGATCCGAGTCCATGTTGGCGTCTGCGATCCCCGTGACGAGGTTCGTCGCCCCCGGACCCGAGGTCGCCATGCAGATGCCCGGTTCGCCGGCGACGATGCCGTAAGCGTCGGCGGCGTGTGCCGCCCCCTGTTCGTGGGCCATCGTCACGTGGGTCATATCGGAGTGATACAGCGAGTCGTAGACGGGCATGATCGCGCCGCCCTGAACACCGAAGAGGTGTTCGACGCCGGCGTTTTCCAGTGCCCGAACGACTGCGTCTGCACCCGATTCGATCTCCTTTTGGCCCGGATCCGGCTCCGCGGCCGTGTCCTGTTCTGCTTCGTGTGACGGCTGTGCTGGTTCGTTACTCATGTGCTTCACCTCGATTTCTGTCGTCTGTGTGAGTCTGCGTGTACATTCTGCTCTCCTGTGGTGTCTGTGACCGGTGCGAGTCGCGTCGAGAATTCGATAGTAGAGGGGCTTATACGGCCCCTACAATACGAATAGGGGTCGTGTCGCTGTCGACGCGGGCGTACTTCGTGGTGCCTGCGTCCACGGACATCATCGTCTGATCGATAGTGTCGGCATCGATTATAAACGTGGTGATCGGCCGTCGGCCGCTTCACCAGCGGCTGTCGCCGTGAGAATCCGACGGCCGGGGTCATCTCAGACCCGAACCTCCTCGCGTCGGACGCCGACATCGCGGGCGAACTCCTTCAGATGCTCGAAGGTCACCTGCTCCTTTTCCGCCCCGTGGGATTTGACCCGTCGGGTCACCTCTCGAACCTCGGCGTCAGTCGGCTCGAATCCGGCCTCCTCGAGCCGCTTCCGAACCGAGTGGGTGCCGGTGTGTTTCCCGAGGACGAGTTCGCGGCTCGCGCCGACCATCTCGGGCGTCATCACACCGGGTTCGAAGGTGTCGGCGTTCTCGATGACGCCGGCGGCGTGGATGCCGGATTCATGCGAGAAGGCATTGTCGCCGACGATCGGCTTGTTCGCCGGGATATCGATGTCGCTTTTCGCCTCGATGATCCGTGCCAACTCGGTGATTCGCGTGGTGTCGATCCCGGTATCGACGGCGTACAGCGATTCGAGGGCCATGACGACCTCCTCGTAGGCGGCGTTGCCGGCCCGCTCGCCGATCCCGTTGACGGACACCTGCGACTGAGCAGCACCGGCCTCGTAGCCGGACAAGGCGTTTGCTGCTGCCAGACCGAAGTCGTCGTGGGTGTGAACGTCGACCCGTGCCTCCGTCGCGTCGTTGACCTTCTCGACCATGTCGTAGAAGCGACGTGGCGTCGCCACACCACAGGTGTCGGGAATGTTGATCCAGTCCGTCCCGGCGTCGGAGACGGCCTCGACCACGTCGATCAGATACTGTTCGTCTGTCCGTGTCGCGTCCATCGGTGAGAACATACAGGTCACGCCGGCGTCTTTGACGCGCTCGACGGCCTCGACCGACCGTTCGAGTGCCTCCTGTCTGGTGGCGTGCATCGAATCCTGTAGCTGTACGTCACTGGTGGACGCAAACACGTGAACCATCTCGACGCCGGAGTCGAGTGCGGCGTCGATGTCCTTCTCGACGACGCGTGCGAGTCCGCACACCGTCGTCGATGTCGCGTCGGCGATATCGCGGACCGCCTCGAACTCCGCCTCGGAGTTCACGGGGAACCCAGCCTCGATCACGTGGGTGCCCATATCGTCCAGAATCGAGGCAATCTCCCGTTTGTCCTCGTAGCTGAACGATGTCCGCGGTGACTGTTCGCCGTCGCGCAGGGTGGTGTCGAAAATTCGGGCCTCGTCTATTTCCGAGGTGCTATCTAGTGTGCCCTGGAAGAACTCGATCCGCCGGGGAACCCGACGTATCCTCGTGTTGTGTCATTGCAATTCCAATAAGAACTGGGTAAGTATTTAAAGCTGTTGTCGTGGCCCGAACCCTTCGACCGCCGAACCCCTTCGCATGCTACCACATCTCACCCGACCGCCCACGAGTCAGTGAGGCCACCGGGGCCACGCTCCGTCGGGGTTCGAAACGCCCACGGCGGACCACGCGGCGATACACCGCCTGCCGAGTTGATCCGTCCGTGCCTGGATCTGAAGAATAAATTTTTTCATAGCCCCACAATGGAGGTGATTGGACAGGTTTTTGTCGTACTGAAGTATACTACTCGTCAGATGACTTCGACAGCGACGAAGTACGTCTGGTCTGTGGTCGCTCTCGTGTTGATTGCCTTCGCTATTCCGTGGTTTCTCTGGGGGACCTCGACGGTCGTCGCCGGACTGCCGGTCTGGCTGTGGTGGCACATCGGCTGGATGATCCTCGCAGCAGGCTGCTTTTGGGTGTTCACCCGTCGGGCGTGGGGACTCGGCGTCCACACCGTGTCGTCGCGAGGCGACGGTGACGACCGCGCCGTTGGTGGCGGTGATCGGCCGTGACCGCGACGATGCAACTGGGTATCGTCGTCGGATACCTGCTCGTCGCACTCGCCGTCGGACTCGTCGCCTATCGGCTGAGTGAGCGCACCGCGGAGGACTACTACCTCGCGAGCCGAACCTTCGGCACCGTCGTCCTGCTTTTTACCATGTTTGCGACACTCCTGTCGGCGTTTACCTTCTTTGCCGGTCCGGATACGGCCTACGCCTTCGGCCCCGAGTGGATCCTCGTCATGGGCGTGATGGACGGGATCATCTTCGCCGTTCTCTGGTACGTCATCGGGTACAAGCAGTGGCTTCTCGGCAAACAGCACGGCTACGTCACGCTGGGTGAGATGCTCGGCGATCGGTTCGGCTCGACCGGCCTCCGGACGCTCGTCGCCGGCGTGTCGATCTTCTGGCTGTTTCCCTACGTGATGCTCCAGCAGATCGGTGCCGGCCTCGCCCTCCGGTCGCTCACCGAGGGCACCGTTCCCTTCTGGGGTGGTGCAGCCCTCGTGACCGTCTTCATGATCGGCTACGTCGCACTCGCCGGGATGCGCGGAATCGCCTGGACCGACACGCTGCAGGGGGCCTTCATGCTGCTCGCCGTCTGGGCGGCCGTCGGCTGGGTGCTCTCCTCGGCCGGCGGGATCGGAACAATCAACGAGGGGCTCGCGACGAACAGCGCCGAGTTTCTTGCCCTCGGAAGTGACTTTTATACCCCGGGTACGATGCTGACGCTCGCGATCTCGATCGCCTTCGGCGTCGCCATGTTCCCACAGGTGAATCAGCGCTTTTTCACCGCCACCTCCGACGCCGTCCTGAAGCGATCGCTGTCGCTTTGGCCGATCATGGTGCTTTTGCTCTTCGTTCCGGCCTTCCTGCTCGGGACGTGGGCGCGCGGACTCGGCCTGCAGGCCGACATCGGTGCAAACGAGAGCATCCTGCCGATCCTCCTCGCCGAGTTCACGACACCGTGGTTCGCCGCCCTCGTCATCGCCGGTGCGATCGCCGCGATGATGTCCTCCTCGGATTCGATGCTGCTTTCGGGGTCGTCGTATTTCACCCGGGACATCTACCGCCCGCTCGTCGACGACAGTCTCTCCGAGCGACGCGAGGACCTCCTCGGACGGGTCGGCGTCGCCGTCTTCGCCCTCGGTGCGCTGCTCGCCAGTATCTGGGTCGAGGCCGGAACGGTCGGTGCGGAGACGGTCGGATCGATCATCGTCGACATCGGCGACCTCGCCTTCGGCGGGTTCGCACAGATGGCGCTTCCGGTGATCGTGGCGCTGTACTATCAGGGAACGACACGAAAGGGCATGCTCGCCGGGATCCTCGTCCCACAGGTCGCCTACCTCGCCTTCAACTTCCTGCCGGCGACGACCGTCGGCGGAGCCACCCTCTTCGCCGAGACGTACTTCGGCTGGGGCATCTCGATTTACTGTATGCTCCTCGGAGCCGTCGTGACGGCCGGCGTTTCGACGCTCACGGCTCCGAGCGCCGAGGAGGACGCCGAACTCTACTTCGAGAACCTGTCCCGAAACGTCGATTCGGTGTCGGACGACTGACGCGACGGCTGTCGCCCGGTCGGAACCGACTCGACTATCGCTCGAGTACGGCCCCACTTGCGCCGACGACGAGGTCCACGTCGCCGGTCGCAACCGACAGGAGGTTCTCTCCGATCGGCGTCTCCATCCGACGCCACTCGCCGTCGGTCAACTCGAAGACCGTCCCACCGGATCCGACCGTGTACCCGGTCCCGGAGTCGGTTTCGACGTCTCTGAGGTCTGTGTCACCGATCCGCTGGCTTCGCCACTCGACGCCGTCGTACGACAGCACGGCGCCGCCGTCTCCGACCACGGTCACGTCCTCGAAGCCGTCCGAATCGAGTCCACCGAAGGTGGTGTCGGCGTCCTCGACGCCGATCGCCTCCCAAGTGGTGCCGTCGTCGGTCTCGAAGACCGTGCCGTTCGTGTCGATGATATGGCCGGATCGATCGCCGAAAAAGTCGACGGCGGGCATTCCGGAGCCGGACCCCGGCGTGAGGTCGTCCCAGGTGCCTTCCTCGCCGTTTTCGAAGCTGTAGTAGACGAGTCCGGAGTCGTCGACGACGTACACGTCGGCGTCGCCGGCTGGACCGGTCACGGCGACGGAGTTGAACTGATTCGTGACGTCCATCGGAGCCGATCGGTCGACGAGATTCCCGGTCGTCACGTCGTACTCGCCGACGACACCGCTGTCGCCGACGATCCACAGCCGCTCGCCGTCGTCCGTGACGGCCGCGCCGTAGAGGTCGTTTCCGCTGCCCGTCGGCCCGCCACGGAGCACCGTCTCCCAGCCGGCGGCGGTGCGTTCGATCAGGATTCCCGATTCCGCGACCGCGTGTGGGTTGGTTGCCGTGTCTCTGATGTCGTGGAGGGTCGAGTCGATGGGGGTTTCGACGGCCTGCCACTCCGATTCCGATTCCTCGGCGGTGGCAGTCGCCGGAACTGTTGCTGCGGCAAGCGATACGCCCGCTGTCTTCAGTAGCGTCCGTCTGCTGTAGCGGGACATTGCATTCTCCCGTTGCCCCGGATGGGAAATAAGGGCCGACGAGCGTTGATCCGAATTCGAGGTGTTCAGCCGAATTTATACCGTTCAATCGGTTTCAGACGGCTCAAAACGTCGTTTGACTCTTCGATTCGATCGCATCACTCGCCGAGAAAGCCGAGTGGATTCCCCACCCCGGTGAGGACACACCCGAGCAACAGCAGATACACGAGAAGTCCCCAGACGATGGCTCCCAGCAGTCGGGGTGCGTATCCGACGGCACCGGCGGCGATCGAGACGACGACGCAGAATCCGACGATCGGGACGCCCCGACGCTCCCAGACCGAAAGCAGCCACTCCGAATGTCGGAGGAAGGCGGCTTCGAGGAGACTCGCCCCGACGATCCCGGTTGCGACGGCGATCGGATCGACGATCGGACCGACCCCCGCCGTCAAAGCAGCAATTCCTGCTGTTATCCCGAGGGCAAATACGGCGAGGATTCCGTCGCGGTACTGCGGATTCACGGCGATCCGTTCGTCTCGCTTTCCTAAATCGATTGGGCCAACAAACACATATTGGCTCCACGTTTCTGATACAGATATGAAACGGAGAGACGTTCTCGTTGGCACGGGGGCCGCAGTACTCGGGGGCCTCGCCGGTTGTCTCGGAACACTTGGCATGGACGAACACGAGTCGGCACCGGCGAGTGTCGAGGAGCCGGTTCGGGATGAAACCGAATACGAACTCGTCGGCGTCGAGCCGATGACGATCGTCGAGGAGTTCAGCGCCGCCGGAAGCAGCGAGGAGGTCCGCGTCACGAACCACTCGACCGACTTCGAGAAGACGGTCGAAATGGGGCCGCTCGGCGAACAGGAGGCGGCGGTGTTCTCCGTCCTGACGACGCCACAGATCTCCCTCTTTGGCCGAGAGTTCAATCCCGTCGCCGACATGTCCACCGAGGAACTGGCCGAGATGATCGCCGACGACTTCGACGAGATCGAGAACATCACCCACGACCTCGACGACACGGTGACGATCCTCGATCAGGAGACCACTCGTTCGCGCTTCGAGGCCGATTCACAGTTCGGTGGACAGGACGTCGAGGTGTACATCCACGTCACGGAGAGTGTCGAAACCAGCACGGACGACTTCGCCGTCGCCGTCGGCGTCTATCCACAGGAGTTCCACGACGACGAGGGCGAAAACACGGTCGCGATGATGGAGGGTGTCATCGACGACGCCGACATCGACGTCGAGAACGGATCGTCCGACGACGACGGTGAGACGACGGACGACGACGACGGTGAGACGACGGACGACGACG
>JARWGK010000074.1:0-36095 GCA_040409725.1 Natronomonas sp. | reverse complement strand
GACCTCGAACGGCAGCTTTCTGAGGCACGGGATCTCGAACGGATGGCCGATCGGTTCAGCCGGGCGATGGCCGAATACGCCGCGAAGACGGCGAGTGTCGGCGGCTCCAATCAGCGACTGGAGGCGGTCAAGCGAGGTGATGCCGAACCGAAGTCGTCGCCGGTTCCTGACGCAGCAGCCGAGTGGGAGGAGCGATCGGAATCGGCGGCTTCAGCCGACGGAACGCGACAGTCGGAGCAGCCGGGATCGGACGGGGCAGCGGAATCCGGCGATTCGGATTCGGCAGCGACGAACCGAGCCGCCTCGGGGACCCGACCGGAGTCGACCGACGAGGCGGGAGGGGAAGGTGGCCCGAACGACGACGAGTCCGAGGCGACGGAGAGCGGTGATCTGGACGGCGAGGCGGTCGAAACGACGGAAACGAGTGATCCGAGCTCCGAGCCGGCCGCCTCTGAGTTCGGTGTCGTCGGCGTCGGAACCGCGGTGTCCGACGGCGAGTTCGAGGTCGACGATCGAAGCGACACACGGGAACCGACCGCGGACGCCGAATCGGACCCCGAGGACGCGATCGAGACGGCCGTCGACGTCGAGACGACCGGCGATCCGTTCGTCGATCGGCTGCGGCGTGAGATCGCCGAACTCGACGAGGAGGCGCGATCGCTGCTCTGGTACTACCGCGAACACGGGCCGGTGACGCCACAGGAAGCCCACGAGGGGATCGGCGGATCCGGGAACCGAACCGACGCCTACGCCCTCAATCACCGTCTCAGACGGCGTGGACTCGTCGAACACGTCGCTCGGGGCAGACACGATTACGCACTGCCCGAACTCGTCGCGACGGAACGGGATCCGGTTTCCCCGCTGGAGAGCGATCCACAGCGCAGGCAGACGGTCGTTTCTGCCGTCGAGGCGGCGTTTCTCGACGACGCGTCGATCGAGGCGTCGCTGCTCGACGACGACGGGACGAAGGCGGCGTCCGACTGATCCACACGCGGTCACATCCCTTTTCGAGCTGTGGACCACACCTCCGGTATGGACGTCATCGTCTACGGATCACTGCGAGGCGCGACCGGGAGCAAGGAGACGACGATCGAGTTCGACGGCGGGACGGTCGAGGAGGCGATCGCCGCCTTCGTCGAGGCGTATCCGAGGACGCGTCGGATGCTGTTCGACGATGGGGACCTCCGGTCGAGCGTACGGGCACAACTCGACGGCGAACGCGTCGAGCCGACGGCGGACTGTCCACCGGAGGCGGAACTGGCGCTGTTTCCGGCGATGCAGGGCGGCTAATCGGAATTAGTACGGAAAGCCGACGAACAGAAACGCGGTGATCGCGGCGAGAGCACAGCCGACGAACGTCACGGCGAAGATCCCACGGCTCCACGAGAGGACCTTCTTGCCGTCGAGCGGACCGAAGGGGATCATGTTGAACGCCGCGAGGATAGCGTTGATCGTCACACCGAGGGCACCGATGTCGCCGAGGACCCCCGGCAAAAGGACGAGGGGGAGGAAAACGACGGCGAGGACGATGTTCGTCAGCGGCCCGGCAACCGAGACGATTCCGTTTTGTCGTTCGGTGATGCGGCCACGGTGGTAGACGGCCCCCGGAGCAGCGAAGAGGAAGCCGGCGAAGGCGGCACCGACACACAGCGCGAGCATCCCGTAGTCGGCCCGGAAGGCGGCGATCTGTCCGTATCGGATCGCGACGACCTTGTGTGCGAGTTCGTGAAGCAGGAAGCCGACGCCGACGGTGAGGAGGCTCGTGAAGAACACCTCGACGAACAGCGGACGGGTGATCGCACCCAGGATGTCCGGGAAGATCGGCTCGCCGGTGGCAGAGAAGATGAACACCGCAAAGGCGATCCCGAGCAGGATCCAGGCGGCGGCGAGATCCCGCAGTTCGTCGGTCGAAAACTCGATGTCGCCGACGCGGTAGCCGTGGGTGCCCCGGCTGTGTCGACGGCTCATCGGAACACCTCGACGATCAACTCGGCGCTGTTCCGTGCGCCGTCGACCATCAATCCGGCGACCTCACTCGCGCTTTCGATCCCGGCGCCGGCGAACAGCCAAGGGATGAGGATCGTCGCAAAGAGGACGCTGCCGATGAAGCTGCCGACGTTCGTCAGGGCGACGATCATCATCAGGCGGAACAGCGGAACGTCGCGCATCCGACCGAGCAGGTCACGGAGCGGCGCTTCCTCGTCGGAGAGGATCTCGTTGAGCGTCGAGATGTCCGAGACGTTGACGTTGACGTACCGCAACTCGACGTAGCCGGCGAACCAGCCGGGTGCAAGCAGCGGGTTGACGCTCGTGAGCCAGGCGACGGCACCGCCGACGCTCGCCGAGGTCCAGTGTGCACCGGCGATCTTTGCGAGCGTGAACGCGAAGACTGCGTTGACGACGAACCAGGCGGCAAACAGCCGCAGAAGGAACTCGTTTCCGACCCCGGCCATCGCCACGAGGATGAAGAAGGCAAGGAATCCGAGGGTGAAGAGATAGCCGAACAGCTTGTACAGCGAAAAGCGACGCGACTCCTGTGTACCGGTGATCTCGGACATCGGCGGCAGAAGCGACGGGGTTTCGAGGTATCGCTCGATCCCCTCGCGGTGGCCGGCCCCGACGACGGCGACGACGTCGTAGCCCTGATCGCGCAGGGCGACGAGCTTGTGGGCGATGAAGGCGTCACGCTCGTCGATCAGTGCCTCTGCACCGCCGGGGGAGAACTGTCGAAACTCCTCCATCATCGCGCTCACGACGTCGGTGTCCGTCATCTCCTCGACGTCGATCTCGTCGATGTCCTCGCGTTCGGGGATGAGTCGCTCGAGGAGAAGCGTGATGGCGGTCCCGAGGAGGAGGCCGAGGGCGAGGGCGACGATCAGCGTGTCGGCGATGCTCGTGGCTATCGACGGTCCGAGTCCCTCGGGGACGACGAAGGGACCGGCGACGGCGCCGGCGATAAGCGAGACGACGAAGGCGATCCCGAGGCCGACACCCATGCCGATCTCTCGTGGGTCACCGACGCCGACGACGAGGCTTCCACCGAGAGAGAGCTTCTCGGAGAATGAAAGCCGAGACCAGAAGCGCTGGATCGTCTCCTGGATGTTCCGGTCGACGAGTGCGACGTCGATGTCGAAGGCTTCGGCGGTGTCGATTGCGGCCATCATGTCGGCGCCGGGTTCGATGTCGAAGCGGTCGCCGAGTCGGGTCTGGACGTACGACAGCATCCAGTAGGCGAGGAACTGATAGATCGTGTTCCCGCCGAGGAGGTCACTCGCGTCGAGATCGTCCGGTGATTCGCCCTTCAGCTGTCGGTACCGACCCTCGTCGAGTTCGACGGCGACGACGTCGGGGCGTTCGGCCTCGATCGTCTGCTGTACTTCCTCGACGCTGGCTTCCGAGACGTGTGCGGTCCCGACGACGCGCACGGATCCCCGCTCGGAGGCCTCTTCGCTCATTGTCGCACACTACTCCGCGAGTGATTTACGTGTGTCGGGATCGGTTCGGCGACCTGGGTCGTATAAAACCGCCGGGGCGGTCTACTCGGCGGTGATTCGCTCGAATGCGAGACGTCCGGCGGCGGCCTCGGGGTAGACCACGCTGTCGACGTAACTCAGGTGGGCGTGATCCCGCTCGCCGTCGCTTGCGATCCGGACGATCGTCCGAATGTCGGGGTTGAGTTCCCTGGCGAGTTCACAGACCGCCAGGTTCGTCGCGGTGTCGTTCGTGAGGGCGGCGATGACGTCGGCCTCGTCGGGGTTCGCCCGTTCGAGTACCTCCCGATCGGTGCCGCTGCCCTCGATCAGCAGGCTCACGTCCTGCGGTCTGAGCCCCTTCGAGGACTCGATGTCCTTCTCAACGATCGTGACCGAGTCTCTGGTTTCGTTGAGTTCCTCGGCAGCGTGTCGGCCGACACGTCCCCCGCCGACGATGATGACGTTTCGGTTCACCGCGACGCCTCCGATCGTCGAAACGCGGCGGTCGACTGTGTCGTCTCCGTAGCTATTCTCGGCAGTACCTGTTCCATACGAACAGTTCACCGCAACGAACATTGAATGTTGTCCCACGAACGGCGTGGCTGATTCCGGTTTCGGGGAGGGTGAGCCGAGACGGTCGTCAGACGCCGAAGGAACTACCGATCTTCGAGAAACGCCTGCGTCAGCCGTCCGACCTCGGACCGAAACGCCGCCCACCGGTCGGTTCCGGGATCGGGAAGCTCCCTGTGGGCCACTCTGAGCGCCGCTTCGAGCACCAACTCGCGGAGGCGATCGACGGTCACCGGGTGTCCGCGTGCTTCGAGGTCGGCAGCGAGTCGTCGAAGTCGGTCGTCGGTGACGTACTCCTCGGCGGAGGGCGCGTCGGATCCGTCTGCCGGTTCGGGTCGTTCCGAAAGCCTGGGGTGGACGACCGCGGCTCGGTCGCCGCGTTTGTTGCGAACGACGACGCCGGCCGCAGGGCCGTCGTACCACGCCGAATCGGGGATTTCGTAGCTACTCGGATCGAAGTATCGGGCGTCGACCTCCTGTTCGAAGACGTTCACCGGATCGAGGCCGAGGCGATCGAAGATGCTCACGACGGCATCCGGCGGGCGAAACGAGCCGTCGGCGTCGTCCCAGATCTCGAAGCCGAGAAGCGACGGCAACCGCTCGAAGTCGTACTCGATCGTCTGGCGGTGGGTCGCCACGCCGACGAAGACGTACGACTCGACGTCGTCGACGGCAGCGTACAGGGCGTCCCGATCGAGTCGCTCCCGGACGTGGCGTACGGCGTGGCGGTAGCGGTCGGGGACGGCGTCTGGATTATCGTAAACGCGAGTCTCGTCGCCGAAGCGGAGGAGTCCGGATTCTCGAAGCTGGAATCGAAGGCTCTCGCCGTCGATCAGTTCGGTGATCCAGAGGTGGCCGGACTCGAAGAGTCGGGCCGGCGCGTCGGCTGGAGTCGGCGTTTCGGGTCGTCGTTTCATCGGTGGGCTCTCACAGCTGTTCGGAGTGACGGACATCGACGGCGATCCCGCGGGTCGATTCGACCATCGCCTCGCCGTGACACGTCGCCCGGCCGACGCCGAAGGCGGCCGGACCGTCGAAGACGACCTCGTCGCCGGGACGGATCGTCTCGTCGGCATCGACGATCCCCGGTGCGAGAACGCTGCCGCTCGGGACGAAGTCGCCGATTTCGACGCGTTTCGTCGGTGCGTCGCTTTCGATCCACCGGCGGCCGCCGTCGAGTGTCAACGCGAGGATGCCGTACTGTGGGACCTGTGTCGCCAACTGCTCGCCGGCACCGTCGTGAACCCGAAGCTTCGGGTAGTGGCCGGAGACGGTGGCGTCGGCGAACAGTTCGTCGCCGGCACCGTCGCCGAACTGGAAGTCGGCGATGGCCTTGACCGTCGCCGCCTCGCGGGCGCGTTTGGAGTACGCCGCCTCGCCGTCGAGTGCCGCCGAGAGGGCGGCGAGTGAGTCGGCCGTCGTGGGGTGGTCCTCGACCGTGTACTCGAACTCGACGCCGGTTGCGTCGGCCGCCCGTTCACAGATGTCCCGGTAGCCCTCCGGTGGCACGTGAGCGATGGCTCGATCGTAGTCGGCCCGCCGGAGGTATCTGATCAACACCTCGGTGACGAACTGCAGTTCCGTCTCCCGCCAGTCGCCGGTGACGACGCTGTCGTAGTGCTGTGCCGGATACGTCGTCTCCAGTTCACCCGGAACGACGCCGATGGGCGAGGTCATCGAGACCATGTGGCCACGGAAGCCGATCGCACGGGAGAACTGCTGGTGGCTCTGTGAGTCGCTGTACGGCTTCCGGGCCGAGCAGGGCAAGAGGACGAGCGGTGCGTCGAGGCGCCTACGGTACCGGCTCGTCACCCGGTCGGCAAAGCGCTGGATCTCGACGCGGTTGAGCGCGTCGTCGCTCGCGGCGAGCAGTTCGTTGCGCCGGAAGATCGGCGTCCGCGGTTCGAGGTAGCCGTACCGATCGTCCAGTCGCCGGAGGGTGGCCGTCAGCCACGCCTCGTGTCGCGACTGTGCCTCGACGTAGTCCCGCAGTCGGCCGGCGGCGATCCGGTTTCGGACGACGGCCAGTTGAGAGGCGAGGACGGCGGCGTTGTGGTCGGCACAGTCCGTCCGATCGAACTCCGAGACGGGTGTCGCACACGCCGGACAGGGGCAAGGCAACTCCGTCAGATCCTCCAGAAACGTCTCGCCGTCCGGCGTCAGATAAAACCCTTCGAGGCCGCGGGCACGGGCCCGCGTCGTGTCGAGACAGTCGACGCCGGCGTAGACGAGCGTCGCGGCGTTGGCCGGCGTCGCGACACCCGGCAGATAGACGGCCGTGTCCTCCGGAATCGCCTCCCGAAGCCGAACGATCGCCTCGACGAACGCCTCGGCGTGGCCGACGTATCCCGTGGCGTTTGCGAGGACGTAGCCGTCGACGCCTCGATCGGCCGCCGTGGCCGGGGAGACGACCGCGGCACTCGGATACGAGACGTCGGGGGTCGCGGGGTCGAAGGCTTCGGCGACCTGATCGCGCGTTCCGGCCGGAAGCGCCCGGTGTGGAAGGATCGTCAGCCGGGATTCGTCGCCGTCGGGAACGGGCGGTTCGGTCTGCCAGTAGCTCCCCGAATCGACGACGTGATCGTCGATCAACGCCGGTGTCGTCACCGGGTCGGTCAGCCGGAGTTGCCCGCGTCTGGCGGCGCCGTCTCTGTCCGTCACCTCGAAGTACTCCGTCATCGGCCGGCCTCCTCGCCCGAGGCGGTCGGTTCGCCGCCGCCGAGTTCGAACGTTTCGACCGCATCGGGAAGCGCTTCGAGAACCGCCTCGGGCCACCCCCAGTGGGCGACGGTGAAGGAGACGTCGGGGTTGGCCGCGACGAGCCGGGAGACGCCCTCGGCCGCCGCCTCGTAGGCCGGTCGGTCGAGACGCTCCGGCACCTCCGCGGTCAGGGGGTAGGTGTCGGAAAGCGCCGCCGGATACGGACCGAACGGCGGCGTGAGTCGCCACGTCTCGTCGTAGCGGTCGTTGTCCGATCCCTCCGACAACAGCACGGTGTCGCCCTCGATCGGCAGCCGTTCGAGCAAAGCGTGGTGCCGTTTGACCTCGGGTCTGCGTGCCGACTCACCGGAGAGATAAAAGAAGGTCCCCTTCGAGACCGGATCGCCGGCCTCGAGTCGCGGGTCGTCGAGCAGCGTCCGGTAGCCGTCCAGTAGCGCCGGATGACCGCGTGCGCGTCGTTCGACCAGTTCGAGCAGGTTCCCGGCTTCGATCGCCGATCGAATCGTCTCGATTTCCCCGTAGCTCACGTGCAGATTGTGCCGTGCGAGCCGGGTCTCACGCTCGTCGTCCGGAAGTTCACACAGCTCGGCCGGCGTCGTCTCGGCACAGACCGGACACCGACACGGGAAGCGGCGCATATCCTCGAGGTGTTCGGTTCCGGAGACGGTGAGATACCGGTCGTCGCGGGCGTACAGCGCGTAGGCCGCGGAATCGAACAGATCGCAGCCGGCAGCCACCGCGAGTGCGAACATCATCGGATGTCCGGCACCGAAGAGATGCACCGGGGCATCGAGGCCGAGGCCGCGCTTTGCGGCGCCGACGACCGACATCACGTCGGCGTAACGATAGGCGTTCATCAGCGGAACGACAGCGCCGATCGGAAACACGTCCAGATCCGACTCGTCTGCGTGGCGGGCCGCCTCCTCGCGCAGATCGAGATGCGTCGATCCCTGGATCGGTGCGGTGACGAGCATCTCGCCGAGATCGAGCGTTTCGGCGAGTTCGATCCGTTCCTGTGTGGTTCGCAGTTCGGTCTCGGCGCGTCCTCTGTCGACGTCCGGTGGCGTCGGCACGTCGATCGGCGTGCCGATGTCGGCACCGATGTCGTGCTGGAAGCGGAGGATCTCCGCCGTCGTCACGTCGATGTCGCCGTACTCCGAGAGCTGGAACGAACCCGAGTCGGTCATGATCGCGCCGTCGAAGGAGAGCAACTCGTGGACGCCGTCTTCGAGTGCGGCCTCCCGGTACTCGTCGCTGCCGTGGAGGATGTAGCCGTTCGTGATGAACGCCTCGACGCCGAAATCGGCGGCGAGCGTCGACGGATCGATCGTCCGGATGTGTGGGTTGACGACCGGCAGCAGGGCGGGTGTCTCGATCGTCACGCCGGCCCGTGGAATCGTGAGTTCGCCGGTCCGACCGGCACCATCGGCGTGGCCGATCTCGAAGGCATCGCGCATTACGCGACGTTTCCGGTCGCCGCCACTAAGCGTTGCGTTCCGCCGGCCGGTGGCGACGGCGAGACGCCGTGGCGACATGTATATCACCGACGGGAACACAGCGGGCCACATGGAATGGCGACTGTTTGCGAATCTCGCCGAGACGGCGGGGGACAAACGGGTCGAGGTCGACGTCGAGCCGGGCGATAGCCTCGGAGACGCCTTCGAGGCACTGCTCGAAGCACGCCCGGATCTCCGCGACGAGGTGCTCGACGACGAGGGAGAGCTGCTGGATCACATCCGGGTGCTCCGGAACGAACAGAACCCCTTCCTCGAGGGCGATGGGTTCGACACGGCGCTCGAAGCGGGGGACACACTGGCCGTATTTCCGCCGGTCAGCGGCGGCTGAGAGACGGGATCAGCGAGCGACGGGTGGGACGTCGGCGTTTGCCTGCTTTGCGGCGAGAACCGCACCAGCGGCAAGTTTGTGTGCGATCTCGGCCCGGTTGTTGTCGTCCTCGGGGGCGAAGCCGGTGGAGACGACGCCACCGACCGGCGGCTGGACGGCGACCGTCGCGTGCAGTCCGGAGTCGTTGTCGTTGATCTCCCCGCCGACGACGAAATCGTCGGAGAGAAGCGATCTGGTCGAGGCGGCCACGTCGGTGAGATCCTGACGGAGTCGTTCGTGTTCCTCTACCGTCGGTTCGGGTGCGGACTCACCGGCGTGGGGCGTGTTTCCGTACATTACCTGTCTTAGGAGCGAGGGGCTGAAAAAGAATGTGTCGGACAACCGGACAGATCGCCGGCCGGTGACCGGACGGACCGCCACCTCAGCTTCCGGCGGACTCCTTCTCGATGCCGGCGGCTTCGATGTCCGTTCCCTCGACGGACGATCGGAGGGCGTCCATGCCGTCGTCGCCGTCGATCCCAAAGTTATCCGCATAGAGTTCGGCGACGCGGTCGTACTCCGCGTCCGAAAGCGGCGGGACGTCGGCGGCAGCGGCCCACTCGTCGATATCCTCGCGGGTGCGGTACGTCGGCGTGACCGTCGCAACCGAGTCGTGATACAGGAGCCACCGAAGACTCGCCTGTGCCATCGTTCGCTCGCCGTCTCGCTCCAGGAATCGAAGCTGTTCGAGCTTCTGCCAGCCGGTTTCGTACCACGCGTCAGGCCGGTAGGCACGGTGGTCGCCCTCGCCCAGTTCCGTCTCCGGGGTGACCTGTTCGTTGAGCAGCCCAGATGAGTGTGGAACACGAGGGATCAGACTCGTCTCCGAACCGGTCCGTTCGATGGTTTCGAGGAAGTGGTTGCCGACCTCCTGTTCGAAGCAGTTCCAGACGAGTTGAACGGAGTCAAACGCCGCTTCGATCGCCATGTCGCCTTCGGCGAGCCAGCCGATCGACGGCCCAAGCGCAAGCCCGATCGCATCTGCCCGACCGTCGGCTCTGACATCGTCGAGAAACTCAAGCACCTCCGCGTCGATCTCCTCGACGTTTGCGTTGTGCAACTGGAGCATATCGACGGAATCGACGCCGAGACGATCGAGGGACTTCTCGAAGGCCTCCTCGAGGTACGCCCGATTCATCTCCTTGGGGAGTTCGCCGTGGCCGGCCTGTGGGTTGTTGTAGAAGTCGTAGCCGATCTTCGTTGCGATCGTCACCTCGTCGCGCATCGGGGACAGCGCCTCGCCGACGAGTTCCTCCGAACGCCCGTGTCCGTAGACGTCGCCGGTGTCGAAGTAACTGATCCCCTGATCGACGGCGTACTGCAGCATCTCGATGGCCTGCTGTTCGGTCCGATCGCCCCACCAGTCGGTGCCGACGACCCACGCGCCGAATCCGATCTCCGAAACCTCGACGCCGGAGTCTCCGAGAGTCCGGTAGTTCATACGATCGTTTAGTGGATTCTCGTATTTATCGGACGCGGTCGCAGTCGTCGTGAGCCTTCCCTCGTGAATTCATAAAGTGGATCGTCTGGACCGGGACAACGACAATCGATATGTCGAGGGAGGGCTTCGGCGTGAGTATGACGAAGCGTCACGTTTCGCTGCCGGCGACGGCAGGACGCCAGACGTTCATCGAGGACGACGCGCCGATGACCGACGACTCGGGTGTCAAGATCAAATGGGGGTCCGTCGCCGAACCACTCGACGGTGACGGGTCCGACGACCGGAAACGGCGGCTGCCGTACGATCTTCCGGAGAACGTCGAGACGTTCGACGGGTTCGGCCGATCGCTGTCGCCGTCGGATGGTCCGGACGAAACGGAGCGGTAGGGCGGATGCGAACTGTCGCACTCAACGTCGCCGCAAACACGAACGATCCCGGGTTTCGCGGCCCGATCTACGACGACGGACGCTTCGAGTACATTCCGATCCCGGAGGTCGAAGAGCCCAGAGACGACGTGACGCTTCCGACCTACGCCGACCTCGACCTCCGGACGGACACGACGGACGTCGACGACACCGCCGTCCACCTCGATCCGACGTTTGCCGGCGTCCACGGCTGTGATCGATACACCTACGGCGACGACTACATGGTGAAGGCGCGTCCGCTCCTGGACCTCTCTGCCGGCGATCACGTCGTCTTCTACGCCACTCTCTCGACCGTCGGTACCGATCCGGCGGAATGGATCGCCCCGCGGTGGGGAGCCTACGTTATCGGTCGGTTCGAACTCGCCTGTGACCCACTCACCGGCGAGGAGTACGAGGCGCTTCCCGCCGACGCACAGGCTCGATTCGAAAACAACGCCCACGTCAGGCGGGACCCCTTCGACGCCGAGGTGCTCCTCTACGGTGATCCCGAGGGGTCGGAGCTGTTCGACGTCGCCGTGCCGCTCTCGACGCCGGAGGCGGGCGTCGACGCGAACGGGATCGTCACGGAGCTGTCGAGTGACTCCGGGAAGGGCCCGTGGTGGCGGCGGCCGCTTCGGTTCGACGAGTCGGCAACGGCGCAGTTACTCGAGGTGTTCGAATCGGGGCCGGAGGCGGCAGGGCGGTTCGTGTAATGCGATCCTGCGACCGGCTGCTGGTCCGATCGCCGATGTCGGACGGTCGATGTCGTGGCGATTCACGGGCATTCGACGAACGGCGATCAGTCCGCAGCAGGCGGAGATCCGGTCGTCGCGTACGCCCGGGTGGCGTCGACGAGCGCCTTTCGGTACTCGCTTTCTTCGGGGTCGGTGCTCAGCGAGCGAAATCGGTGTCTGAACGCCTCGAGTTCGACGGCCGGTGCGTCGGCGGCTGCCGCGTCGGCCAGATCGTACAGCCGGTGGTCGGTTTCGATCGCGTCGTGTCGTTCCAGCAAGGCGAGGGCAAACGCCGCGTTGACCGCGGTGATGTCGGGATCGGAGGCCTCCGTGAGCCGCCGCCAGCCGCCGGGTGCCTCCGGCGGCGAATCGGCGATTGCGGTCGCAAGTGAGGACTCCAGAAACGACACCAGCTTTGCCGTTGGTCCGATGTCCAGCGTGATGTCGTCGGCGTAGATGTCCTTCATATGGTTTGCGATCTGATAACAGTGGGTCAACCGGCGCTGTTCGATGCTCTTGCCGGCCAGTGCCAGAAACAGCGCCTCCTCCGTCGACTGGACGTGAGAGGGGTGTTTCTGTTCGTATCGGGCCATGTGGGCGAACTCGTGTAAGGCGAGTTCGCGGGCCATCGCGCTGCTCGCTGCTCGCCTCGAGACGGCGAGTTCGTGACGGTCGTCGTAGTGGCTTGCGACCGTCCGTTCCTCCGGGTCGTCTCGGATCCGAACGATCACCGGCAACTCCAGGTCGTACTCGGTTGCAAGCAGATCACGAGCGGAGAGAAACGGCTCTGCCGGGCCGCCCCCGGTCACACGAACGTCCATGATATCTACACACACGGCGGCGACGATTATCACTCTTCCGCACCCACACTCCGGCAGCGCGATGCAACGTCGGGGCGATCACGGATCGCCGAGCCACGGGCTGGGGACGTAATAAATACAGAAAGTTGGAAAGGGAGTTACTGCCGAACGAGGTTCGTCGCTCGCGGACCCTTGTCTGCCTGTTCGATATCAAATTCGACTTCCTGCCCCTCTTCGAGGTCGGGACCGCCGACATCTTCCATGTGGAAGAACACGTCGTCGTCCGCATCGTCTGTCGAAATGAAACCGTAGCCGCCTGTGTCGTTGAAGAAGTCAACCGTACCGTTTGCCATTGCATTCTTCCGGATGATAGGGCCACATATAAGAGTTCCGAGTGGCGGCCCGCCGTGTCGACGGTTCCCGCGGCAGCCCGTATACCGGCGTTTGAGGCCTTCTTTCGGGCTACCAGGCCTTACAGTCGGAACACACCATGCCTCGGTCGTCCCGGAATCGACACTGCACCGACACGCCACAGACGGCACAGTCCGTGCCGTCGACCGTCCAGTCGTACGTCGGCCGGACGGCGGCGCCGGAGTCCTCCTCACCCGTCTGCTCGACTTTCTTCGGGTCCTTCGTGTCCGTCTGCTCGACTTTCTTCGAGTTCTTCGTGCCCGTCTCCTCGATGTCGTCGGGATCGGCTGTTCCCTCGGTTCCGTCGGAGCCGCCCACCTCCTCGAGTTCCGCAGAGCCACTCACTCCCTCGGTGTCGCCGGAATCGGACGATTCCCCGAGGAACTCGTCGAGTGAACGGTTGCCCATGCGTCTCGTTGTGCCACCACCGGCTTAGCGGTGACGGGTGAAGCGTCGATCCGGTCGGATCCGAGACAGACGAACACACACAAGTAGGAGCACACCGAGGTTTCGGTATGGCCGAAATCGAGATCAAAACCGGACTGCGGGACAACACGATTGGCATGATAGAGGAGTTTGCCGCCATCGCCGCCACCGATCCGCTCGTCGCGGCGATGATGCTCACCGGCTTCGTCTTCGTCGGCTTCGCCTCGGCCGTCTTCGGGGCCCTCGTCGTCGGTGCGTTCGGATCGGCTATTCGGCAGGCACTCCCAGATCTTCCAGCAGTGGGCCAGCAAGGTCGATAGCCGTCTCGATGTCCGGACCGAGCGGGGATCCGGCGACGAAGCTGTCGGCGTATTCGAGCACCTCTTCGATCTGTTCTCTTGCGGTCTCCGGCGTACCGGCGATACAGAAGGCGTCGATCATCCCCTCCGAGACCATCTCGTATGCATCCCCGAAGTCGCCGGCAGAGAGCCGTTCGCTGATCTGTTCTACGCGGTCGTGATCCAGGTCGTGACGATCCAGGACGGGCGGCGGCGAGCCAGCCGTGATGAACGCGACGGGGGGTCGGGCGGCCTCCCGGGCGGCCGCCTCGTCCTCCGCGAGCGATATCGACGCGTACGCCGCGAAGTCGAAGTCACCGCGTTCCTCGGGGCGGTCTGCCAGGCCCTGTTCGACCTGTTCTGCTGCCCACGCGAAATCTCTGGGATGTGAGCCGTTGTACAGGAACCCGTCGGCGTGTTTTGCGGACATTCGGGTCATGTGTGGTCCCTGTCCACCGACGTAGATCGGGATGTCGCCGACGGCGTCGTAGTTCAGCCCTGCATCCGTCGCGGCGAAGGTGCCGTCGTGGGTTATTCGCTCGCCGTCGAAGAGATCCTGTGCGGTCTTGAACGCCTCGAGAACCCGTCGAAGCGGCTTCTCGCGTTCGTATCCGAGGTTCGAAAGCGTCGATGGATCTCCGGGACCGATGCCGTAGACCGTTCGATCGCCGGCGGATTCCGACAGCGTCGCGACGCGGCTCGCAAGCGTCACCGGGTGGGTCTCATATGGGTTGACGACGCCCGGGCCGAGACGGACGGAGTCCGTCCGCTGGGCGATCCGATCCAGGGCGACGAACGGATCGCGGTTGTTGTAGTGTGACGAACAGAAGATGGTGTCGAAGCCGCTGTTCGCTGCCTGTTCGCCCAGTTCTGCGGTTCGTTCGATGGGATACTCAGGGGTGATTTCGATTCCAATCATTGTGGTGTGGTGTCGGTCACGGCCACGAGGCGGCCGTGGATCTGCTGTGTCAGTTCGCTCCTGATTCCTGCCAGTGCCAGTCTCGAAGCGCCTTGCGGACGAGGTCGTCCTCGCGGCTCCGGAACAGGTTGTCGCTGCCGCCGTGGTCGCCGAAGGCCCAGTCGCGGACGACGACGATCGGCGTCCCATCGTCGCCTTCGCCGGCGACGAGATTCGCCGCCGCGGCGAGTTCGTCGACGACAGCCTGCACCGTCACGTCGAGTTCACGGCCGTCTCGATCCGACTCACCGCGCCAGTCACGGGCTGCCGGGATTCCAGCCCAGCCGATTGCGACACCGCGTTGCCCGTATCGAAACGGCCGTCCGGAGGTGTCGGTGACGACGACGGGCACCTCAAGGGCCGCGGCCAGTCGCTCGGCCGACTCTGTCGGATCCGCCGGTAGCAACAACAGCTCCGCGCCGGGGACGTTCGATCGATCGATTCCGGCGTTGACCGTCACGTGCCCGAACTGGGTCGTGGTGAGCAGGAATGGCTCCTCCAGAAGGAACTCTCGACTCTCCTCGAGCACCGCCTGTGCGAAGCGTGGATCCTTCCGTTCGCCGGTGATCTCCGAGAGCCGTCCCGCGATCGACTCGGCGCGTTCACTCGCCGGAAACTCCGAGAGGTTCGCCTTTCGGCCCTCTGCCTTCGAGACGACGGTGCTCGCAACGCAGACGACATCGCCAGCCTGCAGGTCGACGGCGTCGCCGATGAGCGCTGCCAGGTCGTCTCCCTCCCGGATCTCGGGAAGTCCATCGACCGCGAAGACTTCCATACACCATCGTGGAGGACTGTGAATAAAAAACAGCGCGATACCGGAGACACAGACGACGGCACCGAACCGTCCCGAGATTCAAATACGAAGCCGAATCAGTCACTCTTGGATGGAGCCACGGTGGCAGGAGCAACTCGAGGCGATCGCGACGGACACGAGCCACGGCGCCGCGGAGCTATCGAGGCGGGCCCTCCTAGCAACCGAGAGACGGGCCGCCGCCGCGGAGACGGGAGCCGACTGGGAGACGGTGGCGCGGTTCGTCGAGGAACTCCGTGAGACGCGTCCCGCGATGCCGGTCGTGCGGACGCGACTCGATCGCGTGCTCTCGGCGGCGGATCGGACGCCGGAGGCGGTCGAAAAGAGGGCGAAAGCGGAACGACGCCGGGCGGAAAACGTCGACGCGTCGACCGCGACGGCTGCGACGGCACACACCGGTGATCCGGTCTTGACGCTCTCTCGATCCGGAACCGTCCGTCGGGTGCTCGATGCGGTCCGGCCGTCTGTGTACGTCGCCGTCTCGAGGCCGGGCGGAGAGGGACGGGCGGTCGCGGCGGAACTCGAATCCGAGGGGTTCGACGTCACGCTCGTCGAGGATACGGCCGTCGCCGACACGATCGACCGTCACCCGATCGAGACGGTGCTGGTCGGGGCAGACGCCGTCTTCGCGGACGGCAGCGTCCACAACAAGACCGGGACACGACAGGCCGCACTCGCTGCGTCGTCCACGCAAGGACGCGTCGACTGCTATGCCGTCTGTGCAAGCGACAAGATCACGGCCGAACGGTTCGATCCGACTGAATCGGCCCCCGACAACGGGGACGAAAGCGGCGTCCCGACACACGCACCGACCTTCGAAACGACGCCGGGGCAGTTGTTCGATGGGGTCCTGACCGAAAACGGTCTGCAGTCCGAATCGGAGATTCGAGAGATCGCAAGACGACACGAGAGCCTCGGGTCGTGGCTGGCGGAACTGCCGGGCGATACCGACGACAGCGGAGGGAGGAGATAACAGAGCGTCGATTAGTCTTCGACGGTGACGACGCCTTCCGTCGAGTTGAAGTGGACCCGGCGGTCCGGAGCGACGGTGAGACTCACCCGGACGAGGCCGGGCGGAGAGACATCCACGGCGATCGTCGAATCACGGCTCGTGTAGTCGTCGGTCTGAACGAACGGCTGTGTGTAGAAGCCGTGGAGATGGATCCCGTCATCGGTGGCTTCGGCGCGTCGAAACCGGTGGCGGATCGATCCGGAGCCGTAGCCACTTTCGACGACGACGAGCGTCGATTCGTCGAGATCGACGGATTCGACCGCCTCACGCGACGCCGCGTCGTCGGTGTCGAACGTCGCCGCGCGCGTCTCGTCGTCGGTTACGGCCCGGACGTGAAACTCCTCGGCTGCGTCGAGGTCGGTGAGGCGTCGCGCGTCGGAGCGGAGCCGTGCGTCGGAGAGTCGTCGGAAGGAACGCGACGGGTCGGTCGGCATCGCTCGGCCGAGATACAGTTCGTCGTAGTCGCCGTCGGGGTCGCCGGGCGGATCGGGTTCGGTGATCGCGTACGGCGGTTCGTCGATCCGTGGCTCTTCGGTGACGGGGTCGGGGTCGTCCTCCGGCGCGTCCGCTTCGAAACAGCCGGCAAGCCCCACGACCACGGTGCCGAAGGCGGCGATGGCGTGGCGTCGTTTCATACCCGATCGTGACCGCCGGTCGAATATATGTCTTCTACAGACACAAACAGGTGTTTGATCCACGGACACCGGTCCGTCCCGGTCTCGGGACGTTTTTATCGACTCAATCGTTAACCCGACCGTGGCGATGACGAGGCGTTACCCCCGCTGAGCCCCGTCTGATGAGAGGGTTTTCACCGAGCCACGCATTTCTCGAAGCGCGTCGGAGTGTCTTTTAGGCCGCCGGCCCGAAGGTGTGGTATGGGCGACCTACAGGAGTCGGGGTTCAAACAGCGAACGCGGGTGTCGGAGGCACGCGATCGGTTGCTAGATGTCGATCCGATCGAGCGAACGGAACGGCTGTCGATCGCTCGTGCCGACGGACGAACACTCGCGGAACCGGTCGATGCACAGTTCGATATTCCACACTACCCCCGCGCCGCGATGGACGGCTGGGCGGTTCGTGCGGAGGACACCTTCGGAGCGAGTGACCGCTCGCCGGCGGTGTTGCGGGCGGCCGAGGAGGGCGGTCCTGACGCCGCCGTTCGCGTCCACACCGGCAGCGAACTCCCCGACCGAACGAACGCCGTGGTGATGATCGAGGAAACCGAACAACTGGGCGAAGAAATCGAGGTGTTCGACGCGGTCGGGGAAGGCGAGAACGTCGGCCCCGTCGGCGAGGACGTCGAGGCCGGTCAGCGGCTCTACGAGCCGGGACACCAGCTCCGCCCCTCGGATCTCGGATTGCTGAAGGGGACGAACGTCGACGTCGTCGAGACCGTCGCCCGCCCGACGGTGGCAATCGTCCCGACCGGCGAGGAGTTGGTCCAGAGCGATCCCGAGCCGGGAGAGATCATCGAAACGAACCGGATGACCGTCTCCCGGATGGCAGAGCGGTGGGGAGCAAACGTCACCCGAAGAGAGATCGTGACGGACGACCACGAGGCGCTTCGGGCCGCCGTCGAACGGGATCTGACGAAGGACGTCGTCGTCACGACCGGCGGTTCCTCGGTCGGCGAACGGGATCTCATCCCGGAGGTCGTCGACGAACTGGGCGAGGTGTTCGTCCACGGGGTCGCGCTGCGCCCCGGCCATCCGGTTGCGCTCGGGCGGGTGAACGAAACGACGGTCGTCATGCTGCCGGGGTATCCGGTGGCAGCGATCGTCAACGCGGTCACGTTCCTTCGCCCGCTCGTCAAGCATCTCGGACGGATGCCGGAGAAACCGCTGCCGAGACGGGAGGCGACGCTCACCCGCAAGATCCGCAGCGAACCCGGCGTCCGGACGTACGCACGGGTGAAACTCGACCACGACGGAGACGAAACGACCGAAGAAACCGATCTGCCGGAGGCGACGCCGACGCGGGCGAGTGGCTCCGGAATCCTCTCGAGCGTGGCCCTCGCCGATGGCTGGGTCGTCGTCCCCGAAAAGAAGGAGGGGCTGGCCGCCGGGGAAACCGTCTCCGTACAGGACTGGGAGTATCATGTCTAGAAAGGAGTTCCGCGAGTTGGCCGACCCAGAGGAGGCGCGGGCGGCGATCGATTCACTCGATCTCGCCCCCGAGCCAGAATCGGTTCCGCTCCGGGAATCGAGAGGACAGGTGCTCACAGAGCGCATCGATGCCGAACTCGACGTGCCCGGCTTCGATCGGGCGAGCGTCGACGGCTACGCGGTCAGGGCGCGCGACACGTTCGGAGCCGACGAGGCCGATCCGGCGGCACTGGAGATAATCGGTGAGGTTCACGCCGGCGCGGAACCCGACGTCGAGGTCGGCGACGGCGAGGCAGCCGAAATCTCGACGGGGGCCGTGTTGCCACCGGGGGCCGACGCCGTCGTGATGGTCGAACGAACCTCACTCGAGGGCGGTACGGTCCTCGTCCGGACGTCGGTCGCGCCGGGCGATCGGGTGATGTTCGCCGGCGCCGACGTCGCCGCCGGTGAGCGTGCCCTCGGTCCGGGAACGGAGATCACGCCGCGGGAGATCGGTCTCCTGTCCGCACTTGGCGTCGAGTCCGTTCCGGTTCGTGGAACGCCGACGGTCGGCATCGTCTCGACGGGCGACGAACTCGTCCGACCCGGCGACCCCCTGAACAGCGACGCCGGTGAGATCTACGACGTCAACAGCTACACGATCGCAACGGCGGTCGAGGAGGCGGGCGGCGAGGCCGAACTGTACCCCCACGCCGGCGACGACTACGCGGCGATGGAGTCGATCCTTCGAGAGGCCGCCGCCGAGTGTGACCTCGTGTTGTCCTCGGGGTCGACCTCGGCCTCGGCGGTCGACGTCATCTATCAGGTGATCGAAGAACAGGGCGAACTGCTGTTACACGGCGTGAGCGTGAAGCCGGGCAAGCCGATGCTCGTCGGACGGCTCGACGGGATCGAAGGCGGCGGTCGGTCCGCGTACATCGGCCTCCCCGGTTACCCCGTCTCGGCGTTGACCATCTTTCGGACGTTCGTCGCTCCGGCGATCCGGAAGGCGGCGGGGCTGCCGGAGCCACGCACCGCCACGATCGAGGGGGGAATGGCCGTTCGAGAGCGCTACAGCGAGGGGCGACTCCGGTATATGCCCGCCGGCCTCGTCACCGGCGGCGACGGAGAAACGCTCGTCTATCCGGTCGATAAGGGCAGCGGGGCGACGACGAGTCTCGTCGAAGCCGACGGTGTCGTCGCCGTCCCGCCGGACGTGGAGTATCTCGACCGGGGCGAGACGGTCGAGGTACAGCTGTTTTCACCCGACGTTCGCCCGCCGACGCTCTTTGGGGCCGGCGAGGACGATCCCGCGCTGTCGCGGCTACTCGACGACGTGGAGAGACCGCGGTATCTGTCCGTCGGCAGCCGTCAGGGTCTGCGCCGACTCCGGGACGGCGTGACGGACATCGCCGTCACGACCGGTGAAACGGAGATCGACGCCGAAACGGTCGATATCGGGGGCTGGCGGCGGGAGTGGGGACTGGTCGTTCCGGCCGGCAATCCCGAGGGAGTCGACGGGATCGAAAGCCTGCTCGACCGGAACCTGCGTTTCGTCAACCGGACGACCGACTCGGGGCTCAGACGGACGATCGAGGATGCAATCGAGGAGTTGGCCGAGACGCGCGGCGTCTCTCGGCGCGATCTCACCGATTCGATCGACGGCTTCGGCGTCGCGGTTCGGGCACACGAATCACCGGCACGGAAGGTTCTCGCCGGGGCGGCCGATGCCGGGGTCGGACTGCGGGCGACGGCCGAGGCACTCGGGATGGGATTCGTCCCCTGTGGCACCGAGACGGTCACCGTCCTCGCCGCCGCCGATCGGGCGGAGAAACCGGGTGTCGAGACGCTCCGATCGGCGATCGAAACGCGGTCCTTCGGTGAGTTACCCGGCTACGATTCGATCTGAGTACCGCCGGAATCGGCGGGCAGTCGGCGATCCGGACCCGGGACTACTTTTAACAGTTCCTGTGTCGTTGGCTCAGATATGTCCTGTACGCACGAACTGGAGGCGGAGTTTCTGTACCCCTCCGATACGGACGTACTGGATCTGTACGAAGACGGCGGGCTTCGCGTGCGACTCGCGTTGCCCTGTCCCGAGTGCGG
This sequence comes from Natronomonas sp., assembly GCA_040409725.1. GTDB lineage: Archaea > Halobacteriota > Halobacteria > Halobacteriales > Haloarculaceae > Natronomonas. The sequence goes on along the minus strand of JARWGK010000074.1, from coordinate 15,922 downwards.
GACGGCGCTGGAACTCGATGCTGGCGTCGAGGCAATCGAGGAGGGCGACTTCGAGTTGCCGCTCGACGACGAACTGTACGACTGACTCACGCCACGGGGCAGAGTTCGTCGACGCGGCTGAGCCTGTGGTCCGAGACGACACATAGGCCTCGTCGCTCCGGGCCGTGGCGTTCGACGTGGGCGGCGTCGAGTCCGGCGTTCCACGCCGCACCGATGTCGTGTGGACTGTCGCCGACCAGTACGCCCGAGGCGTCGGGATCGGCGTCGATCGCGTCGAGTGCCTGCTGGACCGGCGTCGGGTCCGGTTTCCAGCCGGTGTCCTCGGTGCAACAGACGACGGCGTCGAACCAGTCGGCGGCACCGACCGACCGAAGCACCGGGTCGGTCAGGTACTGCTGGCAGTGCGTGACGACGGCCGTCGGCGCCTCGATCTCGGCGACGACGGCGGCGTCGTCGTACAGATACGTCGCCTCGGCTCTGGCCGTCGGATCCTCGACCTCGTGGAACACCCGCCAGAACCGGTCGGGGTCGATACCCCACTCTCGCAGGCGTTCGTTGCGCGGCCCACCGAACCCGTGCCAGACGGCTTCGATCTCACCCGCGGTGAACTCGTGGCCGATCCGGTCGCCGACGCGATCGAACACGTCGAAGACGTACGAGCGCTCGACATCGACGAGCGTCCCGTCGAGGTCGAACACCCAGACGTCGTACTCCGGGTCGGCACCGGCAATCGGTCCATCGAACGGAGCCGTCTGGGAAGTTGTTTTCGGGTCCATCGGTTCAGTCGTCGGCGTTTGACTGCGGTCTGATGCTCGGGCGATCGTCGATCCGTCGGATTCGCCAGACGGCACTCATCGTCAACAGGAAGGCCGCAAACGAGAGGCCGAGGATCAGGAGCTGTCCGGTGTCACCGAAGGCCTGTCGAGCGACGATCAACTGGGCGACGACGAGCGCCGCCGCGGTGCCGGCAGCCGCGGTGACGAATCCGGTGTGTTCGGCGGTCGTTTCTCGAACCCAAAGCGCGACGACGCACAACGCGGCGAAGGTGCCGAATCCGATCGCGTAGTGGCTGAACTGGACGAACTCGCCGAACGTGACGAACAGTCGAGGCGTCGTCGCAACCAGAAGCGGGAACCCAAGCAGTGCGATCGCTCCGGCGGCCTCAACGCGAGAGAGACGAACGGTGGTCGCCTCGGCGTACGCCCAGACGGTCGCGGCGACGAGGGAGGCGAGGATCAACGATGCGATCCCGAAATGCAGCGTCAAGACGAGGATCGAGTAGCCGAAGACGAGTTCGTGCACCAGTACGGTGAAGGCACCGAGGACGATCTGAAGCGGCGTCAAAAGGAGTGCAAGCAGCGTCGCAAGCCGGATTCGGCGACTCTCGCCGCGGTACCACGACAGGGCGGTGACGCCGACGATCAACAGGCCGGTGATTCCGGCGACGAGTCGGTGGGACCACTCGATGAACGACATGAAATTCGCCGGGAACAGCCCGAAGACGGCGCCGTCACACAGCGGCCAGCGGGCCTCACACGTCAACCCGGCGCCCGAGGCGGCGGTGACCACGCCGACGAGTGCGGTAAAGGCCGTAAAAACCGTCGTCCCGAGGAGCAGCCGACGGAGATTCATATTCGGTAAGCAGGGCCGCAAAAATATATACCCCCCGAAAGAAGACACTGCGGGGACTCGAATCAGGTCGGTATATCTTTTTATCCTGCGTGGGTGGGATACGTGTATGGGACTAGATGAGGATTCATTAGAATACCACAGAAAGGAGCCACCCGGGAAGATCGAGATCTCGACGACGAAGCCGACGAACACACAGCGAGATCTCTCACTCGCGTACTCGCCGGGTGTTGCCGCGCCCTGCAACGAGATCGCGGCCGATGCCGAACGCGCCTTCGCGTACACGGCCAAGGGGAATATGGTCGGGGTCGTCTCCAACGGCACCGCCGTCCTCGGCCTCGGTGACATCGGTGCGCAGGCGTCGAAGCCGGTGATGGAAGGCAAAGGAGTCCTCTTCAAGCGGTTTGCGGACATCGACGTCTTCGACATCGAACTCGATCAGGACGATCCGACCAACATCATCCAGACCGTCGAGGCGATGGAACCCACCTTCGGTGGCATCAATCTGGAGGACTTCAAGGCCCCGGAGTGTTTCGAGATCGAAAAGACGCTCAGGGAACGGATGGACATCCCGGTGTTTCACGACGACCAACATGGCACCGCGATCATCTCCGGTGCGGCCCTGCTGAACGCCGCCGACATCGCCGGCAAGGAGCTGTCAGAACTGGAGATCGTCTTCTCCGGCGCCGGAGCCTCTGCGATCGCGACCGCCCGATTCTACGTCTCCTTGGGCGCTCAAACGGACAACATCACGATGTGTGATTCCTCGGGGATCATCACGACAGAGCGTGCCGAAGCCGACGACATAAACGAGTTCAAACGGGAGTTCGCCCAGGATACGGAACCGGGCGGGCTGGAGGATGCGATGGCCGGTGCCGACGTGTTCGTCGGACTCTCGATCGGTGGCCTCGTCGATCAGGAGATGGTTCGATCGATGGCACCGAATCCGATCATCTTCGCGATGGCGAACCCCGATCCCGAGATCGGATACGAGGCGGCGAAACAGGCCCGAGACGACACGGTGATCATGGCAACCGGGCGTTCGGATTACCCCAATCAGGTGAACAACGTCCTCGGCTTCCCGTTTCTGTTCCGGGGCGCACTCGACGTTCGGGCGACGGAGATCAACGAGGAAATGAAGGTCGCCGCCGCGGAGGCACTCGCCGATCTGGCGCGACAGGACGTTCCGGACGCGGTCGTGAAGGCCTACGGCGATCAGCCGCTGCAGTTCGGAGCGGAGTACATCATCCCGAAGCCGCTTGATCCACGGGTGCTGTTCGAGGTGGCTCCGGCGGTCGCCGACGCGGCCGTCGAATCCGGCGTCGCAAGACGGGACCTCGACCGCGAGAAGTACATCGAGCGGCTCGAAGCGCGACTCGGAAAGTCCAGAGAGATGATGCGGGTCGTCCTGAACAAGGCAAAGAGCGATCCAAAGCGGGTCGTACTCGCCGACGGCGACGACGCGAAGATGATCCGTGCCGCGGCACAGCTCGTCGATCAGGGGATCGCACATCCGGTGTTGATCGGCGACAGAGAGGAGATCTGGGGCCACTGTGAGCGTCTCGGTCTCGACATCGAACCGGAGATCGTCGATCCGGAGGAGGCGAACCTCGATCCGTACGCCGATCGGCTCCACGAACTCCGACAGCGGAAGGGAATCACCCGGCGTGAGGCCGCCGACATGATCGAAGACGGCAACTACCTCGGCAGCGTGATGGTCGAGATGGGCGACGCCGACGCGATGTTGACCGGGTTGATGCACCACTACCCATCGGCACTGCGACCGCCGCTGCAGGTGATCGGCACCGCAGACGACGCAGACTATGCCGCCGGCGTGTACATGCTGACGTTCAAAAACCGGGTGATCTTCCTCGCCGACGCGACCGTCAATCAGGCACCCGACGCCGACGTGCTGGCGGAGGTGACGAGACAGACGGCAGACCTCGCCCGTCGGTTCAACGTCGAACCGCGGGCCGCGTTGCTCTCGTATTCCGACTTCGGCAGCGTCCAAAACGAAGGAACGGCGAAGCCGAGGCGGGCCGCGGACGAACTCCGGGCGGATCCGGCGGTCGATTTCCCCGTCGACGGGGAGATGCAGGCCGATACGGCTGTCGTTGAGGAGATGCTCGAAGGGACCTACTCCTTCTCGGAACTCGACGAACCGGCCAACGTCCTCGTGTTCCCGAATCTGGAGGCCGGAAACATCGCGTATAAACTCCTGCAGCGTCTCGGCGGCGCAGAGGCCATCGGTCCGATGCTCGTCGGGATGGACAAGCCGGTCCACGTCCTGCAGCGTGGCGACGAGGTGAAGGACATCGTCAACCTCGCTGGCGTTGCGGTCGTCGACGCGCAGAATCGAGAGTAGCGGGCTGAAATCCGCTTTGTGGATTGCGGCTTTTTCGCCCACGTTTTTGCGCGAAGGGGTCCCACGCGACCCCGAGCGGAAAAAGGTGGAGGTGGCGGAACGTCTCAACCTCGCTGGCGTTGCGGTCGTCGACGCGCAGAATCGAGAGTAGCGGTCCCTCGGAGGCTGTGCTGTCTGCGGCTTTTTCGCCCACGTTTTTGTTGCGAGCGGTGTGCTTGCACACCGCTCACAAAAAAGGTGGGTGCGAAACGTTGAAACAACCGTCCGACGAACTCCGGATATGCAACGAGCGTTCTCGATGGACAGACGGGCATATTTAAAAACGGTCGGTGCGGTCGGCGGATCGGCGGTCGTCGCCGGGTGTGCCGGTGGTCCCGGCGAGGAGACGATCGTTCCGGGGACTGCCTCCGGGTTCCCACCGTTTGAATTCACCGAGGACGGGGAGTTGGTCGGGTTCGACATCGACCTCGCGGAGGAGGTCATCGATCGGGCCGGCTACGAGGTCGGCGACTGGACCGACATCGAGTTCGATTCGCTGATCCCGTCGCTGACCGAGGGTGATATCGATCTCATCGCGGCGGCGATGACGATCACAGACGAGCGGGCACAGACGATCGCGTTTTCGAACCCGTACTACGAATCCGATCAGGCCGTCATCGTGGCCGAGGATGGAATCGATCCCGAGAGCACCGACGACCTCGCGGGGCTTCGGGTCGGGGCACAGAGCGGAACGACGGGCGAGGGAGAAGTCGAGGCGCTGATCGACGACGGAACGATCGAGGAAGACGACTTCAGACAGTACGACAACTACACCCTCGCGGTGCAGGATCTGGAGGCAGGCAACGTCGATGCGATCGTCGTCGACATCCCGGTCGCACGGAACTTCGCCGACTCGCGGGCCGTTCGGATCGCGTTCATCATCGAGACCGGCGAGGAGTTCGGTCTCGGGATGCGGCAGGACGATGACAGACTCTCCGATATCAACGACGCACTCGCCGAGGTGCAAAACGACGGGACATACGACGCCCTCGTCGAAGCGTACTTCGAGTGACGCCGGCCGATGGAATCGATCGTCCTGCAGACGGGGGATTGGGCCTTCGTACTCTCGAACTGGCGGTTTCTGCTCCTCGGAACGGTCGTGACGATCCTGCTCACGATCACGAGTCTCGGGGTCGGCTTCCTCGCCGGCTTTCCGGCCGGGGCGATCGAGGCGTACGGGTCGGGGTGGCTCAAGCGTGTCGTCAGCACCGCCGGTGTGATACTCCGGGGGACGCCGATCGTCGTGTTGATCGTGCTGTTTTTCTTCGGCCTGCCGATCCCCCGAATGGGGACGGTACCGGTGTTGGACATGCAGCTTCGGGCGTTTACCGCGGCGACGATCGCCCTCGGTCTGCGGAGTGCTGCCTACCAGAGTCAGGTGTTCCGGGGGTCGATCGCCTCGATTCCCGGCGGACAGATGGAGGCGGCCCGGTCGATCGGGCTCTCGAAGGTCGAGGCGATCAGACACGTCGTGTTTCCACAGGCGCTTCGGCGCTCCGTGCCGGGATTTCAAAACGAGTTCACGATCGTACTGAAGGACACGAGCGTGGCCTTTGCGATCGGGCTGGCGGAGCTTCTGACCCGAGCAGAGCGGCTGTATCTCCAGCCGGGGCGTGACACCGCGGTGATCGAGGTGATCCTCACGATCAGTGCGATCTACTTCGTGTTGACGTTCACGACGAATCGGGCGCTCGATCGACTCGAAGCGCGCTATGCGGTTCCGGAGGGAACGGAATGAGTCTACTGCAACTGGACGAAATCGAGAAAGCATACGGCGAAGAGACGGTGCTGCGGGGCGTGAGCTTCGAGATGGACAAACAGGACGTCGAGGTGATCGTCGGACCGAGTGGCTCCGGGAAGTCGACGCTGCTTCGCTGCGTCAATCAGCTCACCGAGATCGATTCCGGCGCGATCTACCTCGACGGCGAGGAGGTCCACGACATCCCGGAGGACGAACTCAGACGGCGCGTCGGCATGGTGTTTCAGGATTTCAACCTCTTTTCGCATCTGACCGCCAGGGGGAACATCACTCTGGGGCTCCGTGAGGTGCTCGGACTCTCGAAGCAGGAGGCAAACGAGCGGGCCGATCGGTATCTCGAAGACGTCGGCATCGGCGAGCAGGCGGAGTCGTATCCGGCCGAACTCTCCGGCGGGCAGAAACAGCGCGTCGGAATCGCACGAGCACTCGCGATGGATCCCGAACTCATCCTGTTCGACGAACCGACGAGTGCGCTCGATCCCGAACTCATCGGCGAGGTACTCGCCGTGATGAAGGATCTGGCCGCGGAGGGGACGACGATGCTGTGTGTGACCCACGAGATGGGGTTTGCGCGATCGGCGGCATCGACGCTGACCTTTCTCGACCGCGGTGAAATCGTCGAACGCGGACCCCCGGAGCAGTTGTTCGAGACACCGAAACAGGATCGAACGCGGGAGTTTCTCGGAGAGTTGACGGAACGATGAACGCGATGGAGAGCGGGCGATGAGTGCGGAGAGACAGCGGAGTACGGTCGGAGAGATTCCCGGCGTCGGACGGGTCGTCGTCGGTGTCGTCGGCGTGGTATTCTGGACGTGGCTCCTCGCCCGGTGGGCCTACCACAACGTGTTGCTCGACCGGGTTGCCACGGCGGTCGGGTTGCCGAATCTGATCAGATCGGAGCAGAACGTTCGGTCGCGGGACCCGTGGTTTCCCGCCGAACCGTTCCAATCGGCTGCGGAGACGATTTCGGCCGCGGGTTCCCGACTCGGGCCGGCGAGTGGTCTCTTCGAGTGGCTGGCCTGGCCGTTCGAACTCGCCGCCTTCGGCACGACCGCCGAACCGGCACTCGCCGCCGGGGCCTTCGTGACGGTGTATCTCACGGTGATAGCGATGTTTTTCGGCCTGTTTCTCGCCGTTCCGCTGTCCGTCGCCCGCGTCTACGGCGGCCCGGTCATCAGTCGCGTCTCGCTTGCGTACACCGAGTTGATCCGGGGGACGCCGCTTCTCGCCCAGCTGTTTTTGTTGTACTTCGGGCTGCCACTGGCGGGTTTCATCGACGGTTTCAGGATCACCGATTGGGCTGGGGTCCCCCGGGCGGCGGCCATCGTCGCGATCATCGGCTTTACGATCAACTCCGCAGCCTATCAGGCCGAATACATCCGCTCTGCGCTGCAGTCGGTCGATTCCGGACAGCTGGTGGCTGCACGCTCGATCGGCCTCTCGAAGGTCGAGGGGATCAGACACGTCGTGTTACCGCAAGGGCTCCGGTTTGCCATCCCGGGGTGGACAAACGAGTTCGTCTATCTGCTCAAATACTCTTCCCTCGCCGCCTTCATCACCGTCCCCGAACTGTTCCGTCGGGCGCGAAACATCGGCTCCGACACCTTCCAGTTCACCGAGATATACATCATCGCCGCGGCGCTGTATCTGGCGTTGGTTCTTACCACGTCACTCGCAATGGGCCGGCTAGAGCGGGCGGTTGCAATTCCGGGGCTCGGGAGCAACGGCTAATTAGAGGAAATCCGAGAGTCCGGACTGGCTGTCGTCTGCATCCTCCGACTCCGAGTCGGTAGCCGTGCTGTCGGTCGACTCGGAATCGGCGCTCCGGTCTGTGGTGTCGGGGGGTGCTTCGGTGGCGGCCGATCCGTTGCTGTCCTTGGAGTCCGTCTCCCCCGTAGACTCGTCGTCGACCGACCGGCCGAACGCGGAGTCGGGCGATTCGGCGACCGCCTCCTCGCGCCGCCGTTCTGCCTCCTCGACGATCCCCTGAACCTTGTTCGTCGTCTTGCCCGATCCGGTGACGAAGGAGACGGCCTCCTCGTCGAACTCGTATCGGGTCGCCATCTCGATCGTTAGCTCCCGGTTGCGGCAGTGGTGGGTCATCGCCGCGAGATACGGCAGAATCTCCTCGCGGGCAGTTGCCGTCGAGACGCCGGCAGTCGCCGCGATCTGTCGGGCGACGGTATCGCGGGTCGCGTCGCGGGAGGAACGGTAGGGAGCTCCACCGTAGCGCGTCCACCCGCCGCGGTTCTCGCTTCGGACCGATGCGACACCGGCGGCGACGTTGTCCGTCGCGTAGCGCCAGTAGGTGTAGTTTTGCGTGGCCCGGACGCGCCCGAGCCAGACATCGGCGTCGGCGAGGTGTTCGTAGGCGTCGGCGAGTTCGCCGCCCTCGTACACCTTCGGAACCTTGTCTTCGATCCACAACAGCAGGTCGTCGGGCGTTTCGTCGGTGCTGTAGGCCGTCTGCAGCGCTTCCTCGGGGGATTCTTCCTTCAGAACGGCATCCAGCAGACCGAAGATGTCGGTCGTCTTGTCGCGGCGCCCCTCGCCGCCGGAGGCGGTGACGGTTCCATCTCGGACCCGTGCCTGGAGGTCCTTGATCGCCCCCCTGAGATCGCCGCGATTCCCCTCGGCAATCTCCCGGAGTCGATCCTCCTCGAAGGTGACGTCTTCCTGTCGACAGATGTCTCGCAACACCGGCACGATCGATCGCGTCGAGATGTCCCGAAACTCGATCTCTCGGCACGCACTCCGCAGACCGGCGGACATCTCGTAGTAGTCGTTTGCGATGAGAACGATCGGCTGTGTTGCCTCCTTGACGAGTCGTGTCATCGCCGCCGCGCCGCCACGATCCTTGTGACGGTGGAGGTTGTCGGCCTCGTCTAAGACGATGAGTTGTCTGCTGCCGCCGAGGGTGGTGTTCGTCGCCGCTCTGCCGGCGTGGCGTTCGATCTCCTCTTCTGTCCGGGCGTCAGATGCGTTCATCTCGACGACAGACCACCCCATATCGTTGGCCAGCGCGTGTGCAGCAGAGGTCTTCCCGACGCCCGGCGAGCCGTGAACGACGACCGCCTCACCGTGTTCGGGCCACGTCTCTGCCCACTCCTCGAGTTTGTCCCTGGCCTTGTTGTTGCCCCGGACCTCCGAAAGCGTCGTCGGCCGGTACCGCTCGCTCCAGTCTGTCTGTCTGTCGCCCACTACCGTGTCGTCGTTCCGGACGAACAAAAGGCGTTCTGGAAGTCCGCCGAGAGACCGTCACTCTCGCTCGGCGTTCGGATCGGTGAGATCGAGAGTCCCGATCTCGTCGTCGGTTTCTACCTCGGTTATTGCCTTTTTTGTGGTGGCGTCGTCGGTACTGGCTTCGAGATCACCGCCGTTCGAGGACCGGCCGTCGGTGTCGGAAGCCGTATCGTCCTCGACGGACGGCGTGACCGAACCGCCTGTCTCTGCGGTCGTCGCCTCGGCCGACGTTTCCGAGTCGGTCCCGTCGGTTCCTTGCCCCGCCGTCTCGGCTTCACCGCCCTCGCCTCCGCCGGATTCCGAGGGCGATCGATCTGGCGTCCGAGCGTCCGCAGGTGACGCATCGACGCCTGCCGGCTCGTCGACGGGGTGTGCTGGATCGAACACCGACGCGAGTTGTTCCCGGAGTGATTCGAACGTCGCAGTCGTCGTCCGCAGGTCCTCGACGTCCGTTCGGATCGACGCGAGTTCGTCCTCCAGCTCCGTCTCGAGTCGTGAGCCGCGGTCGTCCACCGCATCGAGGCGGTCCTGTGTCGCCTGTAGTTCGGCCTCTATGTCGTCGATTTGATCGGAGAGTTCGGTGCGTGTCTCCGCGAGTTCCGCCCGCAGTGACTCGACCGCCGAGTGGGCGCCGTCGACGTCCTCACGGAGCGTCGCGACGACTTCGGTCGGTTCGCCGTGGTCGTCGATCAGTTCCTCGAGCGTCTGGGTGTAGGCGGCGAAATCGTCCATCCGGGACTGGATGTGTCTGATCCGGACGTCCGTGCTCTGGGAGGCGGTCCCGACCGCCTCCTTGAGTGTCTCCAGTTCCTCGTCGGTCGGCTCTCCGGCTTCGAGTTCGTCGACGAGCGCCGAAACCACGTTCCGGTCCGGGCGAGCGGTCGTCTCGGAGGCGCCGTCGTCCGAGTCGTCCCGTTCGGTATCGGTCTGCGTCGCCGAATCGGTCCGTTCGCCGCCGTCGGACTGTCCGCCGTCGGTGTCGGCTGCTGCATCCGTGTCGTCCGTGTGATCGGCCGGCGGCGCATCGTCGTCTTCGAGGATCGATGTCGTGATGTCGTCGTCTTCGGGGCTGTGGGCAGCTTCTGTCTCGGTTCCGTCTGCACCTTCACCGCCGGATCCGACGAGCTGTCGCATTCGATCGAAGACACCGCCGGAGGACGCTCCCGGTTCGTCGCTTTCGTCCGTCTGTTCGTGTTCGTCGGGGACCGTCGCGGTGAACGTCTCCCAGTTTATCTCCTCGTCGCCTTCGATCGGCATCGAGCGCTCGATGCGGAGTTCACCGAGCGACATCTCCGTCTCGCTGTCGTCGGGTTTGATCCCGTAGACGATCTCGACGTCCGCATCGGCGGAGACGACATCGGCGACGACGATCGAGTCGTCGTCGATCTCACCACGTTCGGGCTCGGAGTCCGGCTTGAATCCGGCGTGTTCGGCCGTCAACTCCGGGGGGATCTCGTCGACGACCTGAAACGCGACGGGATGTTCACTCGTCGTTTCCACCCGCAGTCGGCTGACGATCCCGGCCGAGCGGCGTTCTGTCTCGCGTTCTACCTCCACCGAGTCATCTGACACCACGGTCGTTTCTCCGGACGCATCGGTCATATTCTTCTGTAGATAGCACGACACACCCACAAAACAGAGTGCATCGATTCGATCGATGAGGAGACCGTCAAATTCTTCCAGAATCGCAGCTTCCAGAAACATCCAGGCGAGTAGACGCAGCGACCGAGGATTTCGACCGATGGGACCTCGCTAGATCACTCGACGTAGCGGTACTTCCGTTCGCCCATCCGCCCCCAGCCGTCGAAGACGAACTCCGCCTCTGGCGTCGTGAACTCCGCCACGTCCGTCTCGGCATCGTGATTGTGTGAATCGTGGACGTCCTCGTACTCCGAGAAGGTCAGATCGTACCGCGCGTCGAGTTGCTCCCGGACGTTCAACGCCTCGATCTCATCGCGGTATCCCGGCTGGATGGTCTCGCTGTGGATCTCGGCCTGTGCCCCCGATCCATACGAGCCGACGATCAACTCCTCGCCGACGGCGTCTTCGTCGGACTCGGCCAACTCCCGGAGCCCCGAGACGCGAGCGACGTGAACCGATCCGGTGTACCAGTTGCCGACCCGTCGAGAGATGGTAAGCGTCGGCTCGATCGTCCGATCGTACCACGCCCGGTACCGATCGGTCTCCGTCAACGCGTCGGTGTACTCCCGCACCGCATCCATGTAGGCGTCGTCCTCGTCGAAGCCCTCCGGACGGGGCTGTCGACCGATCTCTCCGGACAGTTCATCCTCGATCTCTGTGTCCCGAATCATGTACCGGTAGCCGAGCGCACTCGCCTTCCGGACCATCCCCGGAAACGGCGTATGAAACGGCACCAGCCGGATCTCGTCGGGATGGATATCCCCGGCGACGGACTCATAATCGACGACCGCTTCCCGCATCCGGGCGAGATACACCTGCACCGACCGTTTGCCGTCGACGGAGGGAAACTGCTGTTGTGGCTTCAGGAAATCCGTCTCGTCTGCGCTGCCGTAGCCCTGGGCCATCGACAACTCGACGAGATCCGGGTCCTCGTCGATCAACATCGCCACCGCCCCCGCCCCCTGTGTCGCCTCGCCGGGGTCGTCTCGGGCATACAGCGCGGTGTCGGTGGCGATCACGAGCGCCGACCGACCGCGATTCCGCCCCGCCCGAATCCAGTTGTAGGCGTCGTCGATACACTGGGTGCCCGACACGCAGGCGAACTTCCGTTCGCCCTTGTTGGCGTGGTGGAAGTCCTCGGCGTAGACCTGCTCCAGACAGCCGGCGACGTACGTCGAAACCGGCTTGGAGTGATCGAAGGCCGACTCCGTCGCCACGTCGATCCGCCCGATGTCCTCGGGCGTCAACCCCTTCCGCTCCATCAGCCGATGGGCGGCGTTTGCCGCCATCGTCACGATGTCCTCGTAGGTATCCGGGAAGGAACTGGCGTGTAGCCCGAGGCCCTTGGTGTACTTCTCCGGCGCGTCGTCCATCGCCGGTGCGAACGTCTCCGCGAGGTCGAGTTTGAGCTTCCCCGTGCGTATCTCGACTGCGTCGATGCCGACACCTGTCATAGGAGTGGTGTGGTGGGTCTATTATAAGGAACTGTCGACACGAGTTTCGACGATTGTCGATCTATGCGTATCCCTCACTCCGTGTCGACATCGAAATCGGTTGTATCGGTATCCCCGGTATCTCCCCGAGTGATTTCGGCGTCAACTTCCTCGTCGATATCGTTATTGACGTTTATACCGCTTATTGTTACCTCGTATTCTCCTGTATCCAGTTCCTCCTCTGCTTCTATTTCAACGCTGAATTCACCGCTTTCAATGTCTAGGATAGCATCGACATCGCCGCCGTCGAAAGTAAATTCGTCCTCGTCGCTCGGGTATGTGAGGTCATCATTGTTATCGGGACCGATGATCCCGTCCTCGACCTCTATTGTCACCGTATCACCCTCCGAGAATCCTTGCTCGGATAGCTCGAACTCAAACGTTTGCTCTATGTTGTCACCTTGCTCTTCTATATCCGAAACATCCTCCCAACTGATCTCGCCTGCATCCCCAACCTCAAACTCTCCGCTATCCTCAGCCCCGGTATCAGTCCGCTCTATCTCTGCGAAATAATTACCAGCCGAGTCTTCGCTAGTTTCGACTGCTTCCTCAATCTCGACAGTGATTTCGGTTCCTGCGCCAATGAATGCGTCCTCGTCGTCAAGTTCGATTGTGATGACCTCAGCCTCAGAATCAATCGTCGCTCTCGTTTCACCGTCTGAAGTCGTCACGTCCTCGTCGCCCACCCTGGAATAATCAATATCGTCGGTGCCCGGAAGCGTGAGATCCACCTGCTCATCGCCGGGGAGATCCTGATCGAGGATCTCAAAATCAAACTCCTGATCTTGGTCGGATTCGTCCTCGCCTAAATCGTCGATGTCTGTGAATTCGATACCCTGCTGTTCGACGAAGAAGAACGTACTATCCGGGTTGTCGGGCTCATCGTTGCGGGTGAAGGTGACCGTCTTGCTGAATGATTCGTCCGACCCGGAGGTCGGGCCAGTTTCGATGTCATCCAGCGTGAGTGTGACGGTAGTACCTGCAACGATAGCATCTTGATTATTTTCGGTACTCACCTCTATCGCGTCCCCGTCCTGTATTATTTCCGCTTCTAAGCCTTCGGGTTCATCAGAACTGATACTATCGACATCCGCACTAGTGTAATCGACCTCTCCCTGGCCGGGATCGTCGCCGTCGTTCGGAAGATCGATCGTCACCTCCGGTTGCCCGCCTTCGTTGAGATCCTCGTTCAGTATTTCGAACTCTAATTCCTGTGTCTGATCGTCCGAATCGGCGGCCAGATCAAAACCATCGGGCCTGTTCGCGTCGATATTTTGATCGCCGCCCTCGTCGCCGCCACCGAGATACAGGGCCTGCTGTCCGTCATCGTCCCTGACAGTTATTCCGATGAGTGCCTGCTGTGCGGGGTCGTCGAAATTCAATTGAATTGACTCTCTCTCTCCTGGGCTGATCGAATCTCGATTCAGCGATCTGAAATCGCCACGCAGTTCGAGTACTTCGCCCTCGCGGTCGACCGTAACCTGCTCCTGTACGTCGTTCGGTTCGAAATACACAGTAAACTGCACGTCTTCTATCGATCGGTCGCTGTCACCTCTGTTTTCGAGAACGAACTCGATTTCGTCCGGGCTGAGGATGTTCGTATCGACGAGCGCGAATGCATCATCTGTCGGGTTGATTCCACTTTCGCCCTCGCCGAATCCGTTATCGCCACCGTCCAGACCACCCTCTCTCTCTTCCAACCCGTTCTCCTCTGGGTCGATCTCACCGACGCCGATCGGAAGGTTCCGCACCTCGTCGACCTCGCCATCCTCGAAGTCGATTTCGATGATGTCTCCGTCTCGTCCGACGTCATTGACACCGACGTCATCCCCTTCGAGCAGCCGCTCCCACTCGTCTTCGCTCAACTCACTCGGGATTCGGACTTTACCGATGTCCTCTTCGATTGTCTCGGTTTCGAGCGGCTGGAATTCGACTTCGGCTGCACCGGTCCGGCTCTCGGCGAATTCACCGCGGATCGGCACGAGGTTGAGCGTCGATCCGGACACGAGTTGTTGACTCGACATGGCGAAGCTCCCGTCGCTCTGGTCGAACGTCTGGTAGGCAACGGTGTTGTCGAACCGGTAGGTCGGTGCATTCTGGAGTTCGTTGTAGTTCGCCTCGTATTCGAGTTGCCGCGTCTCGGCTGTGAAGTCGTCTTCCCCGTCAATTTCGACTGTAATCTCCTCCCGCTCGGTCGTCTGTACTGTCCCACTCGCCGGCGGCGGGTTGAGCGCCGCGAGTCGCGTCGGGTAGTCCGTCCCAAGCGTCAGCGTCGTGGTTCTCGTCTGGCCGGTCGCCGTCGCCGTCATCCCCTCGTTGCGGAGTTCGAGAAACTCGTCTTCGACGGTCTGGTCGTGGTCGAACTCGACGCGTTCGTTCTGGTCGGGGACGACGGTGACCTGGTAGGTGCTGAAGGCGAGAATGATGATACCGAAAAGCAGGATTGCACCGATCTGCACCGGCTGTCCCCGCCGGTCCGACCAGAGGCCCATTGCACCGAGTTTCGATACCGGCGAATAAAAGTGACACGGGTGCCACGCTCGGCGAGTTTGGGCTGTCGAAGCTCTCGCGCCGCTTCGGGGCCGTCGAAGCTCTCGCGCCGCTTCGGGACCGTCGTCTCCTCGAACGGACGGCCGACGGTGACCGCCGCATCTTTTTAAAAGAGTCGACGCAGATCGGAGCGAAAAGGAAAGATCGGACGCGGGACTACCGCCGTCGGGCGGCGATCAACGCCGCAGCCAGCAGCGCGATCACGGCGATCACGGCACCGAAGCCGGTCTGGTCCTCGCCGATCTGTGGCGGTCCGTCGTCTTCTGGTTCGGGTTCGGGCTCAGGCTCTGGCTCCTCCTCGGGTTCGGGCTCCGGTTCCGGCTCCGCCTCGGGTTCGGGTTCTGGCTCCGGCTCCGGTTCGGCCTCGGCGACGATGGTGCCGTCGACGCCGCTGATTTCACCCGTCGTGTCGCGGATCGTCGTCCGGAACGTCTGACCATCGGTGAGTCCCGAGAAGTCGTGTTGGGTTCGCCAGGTGCCGTCGGCACGGACCGTCGCCGTCGTCGTCTGCAGCATCGCTGCGCCACCGGTGCCACGGGTCCGGATCTGGAGACTCGACCGCGGGGCGAGGTTCGTCGTCCCGGCGATCGTCACGCTCTGTCCGGCCCGCAGCTCGAGGCGGTTGTTCACGAGGCCGTCGAACGACGCCCGCCGTTCGCTCAGCCGGAAGGTCGTCTCTGTGGTCCGGCTCTGTCCCGGTTGCAGGTAGGGGTAGCCGCGGTGGGCGCGGTTGTCCCGTGCGGCCGTTCTGACGTCGTAGCGGGCCTCGTTGCGGTCGACGCCCTCCAGGCGGAGCGTCGCGCGGTAGGTCTCACCGGTCTGCAGCGATCGGGAGGTGCGGACGTTGCGGGTGTCGATCACCGCGTAGATGTGGTTGTTCGCCTCGTCGAGTCGGATGTCGACGCCGGGGCCACCGAGGTCGAAGGAGATCGGCTCACGGTTGCCCGCCGGATCGACCTGCCGGACGCGGAGGTCGATCCCCTCGGCGCGGTTCTCGACGAGGCCGCGGGCGAGGTTCCCGCTGTGTTCGGCGTCGAGGTGGCCGAAGACGCCGGAGACGTCGAGTCGGACGACGACGCGGTCCTCGATGGCGATTTCGTCTCGCTGTGCGAGGTCACGGACCGTCGCCAAGTCGCCGCTCGTCGCAGCCCCACGCGGGGCGGCAAAGGTCTCGGCACCGTCGAGCGATGGCGTCGAAAGCGA
>JARWGK010000073.1:0-36628 GCA_040409725.1 Natronomonas sp. | reverse complement strand
GGACGTGGCCAAGCCAGGCATGGCGACTGACTCCAGAGGCCACGCGCCCGGTGACGAGACTCCAGACTGATATACCGAGCGGACGGCTGATCACCGCTTTCCGCGTTGACGACCCTCTGGAGACCCGAGGCGCACACCGGAGATATCAGTCGATCGGGGGTTCAAATCCCTCCGTCCCCATACCCTCGTTTTACGCGGTTCAAACCGCAACACAGCCTCTGATATATCCAAAACCACCGCAAAATCTGTGAAACGCACACCGTTCCAGAGAGGGAGACTCGTTCGGAACCGGACCGTGAATCTCGACGGTGTCTCGAATGCGGTAGGAACCGAAGAGCGAAACGGCTACGTCAGTCGTCAGCCGGTTCGGCCGTCGAATCGTCGATCTGCCGTCTGCTATCCACTCGGATAGTGTCCGGTTCTGCTCCGGTGTGCTCTTCGACTGCCTTCCGAATGGCCTCGCCACTATTGTTCTGCTGCCACACGTCCTTGGCGACTCGTCCCAACATGGCTCCTCTGTACATCGCTCTGAGACGACGTTCTACTTCGAGTAAGACACTCATCTGTTAGTGATTTAGGTTACGTGCCAAGGGTACAATAATAACAGGTTTCTATCTCATTTACCGGAATCAATTAAACATTTATGTGCCGTGGCCCCTCCCCGGGACAACCGGCCGTCCCACATCCGTCGGCGTTCGGATGTAGTGCGACAACTGCGTCCAACACCTCTCGAAGGATGCAGTGCCGGCCGATCGTTTGGCTGACCAGAGGAGCGATCGACTGGTTCGATTAAAAGGGGGGCGTCTGCAGATCACTCGGCTGGCAGAATCGGAGACGTTGCTACAGCGACACCCGGCGTGTCGTCCCGGCGGTCGCCTTACTCTTCGACGACGGCGGCACCGGGTGAGTTCACCTTGACACTTCGGAGTCCCTGCTTCGTCTTCTGTTTGGAGGAGTAGCTGCCACCACAGTCGGCGATGATGTTGCCGTTGTCGTGACGAAGCCGCCAGCGCCACTTCTCGCCGCTGTCCTGGAAGATCTCGAACGTGGCTTTGCTTCCGCTTGCCTCGTCGTCGACCGCTTCGTCTCTTGTCTGGTCGACAACGTGGCCGCCGGCTGCGTTCGTTTTGACGCTTTCGAGGCCCTGCTTTGCCTTCTGTTTCGAGGCGTAGCCCTCGCTGCTGTCGGCGATGATGTTGCCGTTGTCGTGACGGAGCCGCCAGCGATAGTCGCCGCCTTCGTCCTCGTACAACTCGAAGGTCGCCTTGCTTTCGTCTGCCTCGGTGTCGATCGCTCCGTCCTCGAACTCCATCTCGATTCCGAGGCTGACCGTTCCGTCGTCGCCTTCGGTGAGTTCGACGTTCAGGTCGGCTTCGGCCGGCGCGTCGAACGCGACGGTCTGTTCGTCGTCGACCGGAACCTTCTCACCGCGGCCCAGCCGTCGTGCGAGACGGCGGAAAAAGGTCGAAATGCCGCGTCTGCTGCGTGTTTCCTCGGATTCGTGGACTGCCTCGTCTGTCATACAACAATAGTATACAGCGAGACACAAATAATGCTACCCCCTGGCTCCAGAAACATTCGAAGCCTCACTCGGCGGCGTCGATCCACGCCGCTGCCTGTGATTCGGAGACTTCCGCTGCCGTTGCGACCGCCGTCGGATCGGCTTCGGCCAGTGCCTCGGGTGACCCGATGTCCGCCTGCTGCAGTCGGTCTGCGTACGTCGGGCCGATCCCGTCGATCGATTCGAGCGATTCGCCGGCGTCACTCTCCGCGGGGGTGTCTTCGATCTCGA
Source organism: Natronomonas sp. (assembly GCA_040409725.1). Classification (GTDB taxonomy): domain Archaea; phylum Halobacteriota; class Halobacteria; order Halobacteriales; family Haloarculaceae; genus Natronomonas. The sequence goes on along the minus strand of JARWGK010000073.1, from coordinate 34,836 downwards.
TTTCGACTTCCTCCTCGCTCGTCTCGTGGTCGGCTGCCGACGCAGCGTCCTCGATCTGGTGTTCGATCTCGAGGACCTGTGCTTCGAACTCGTCGAGTTGGGCTTCGATGGCCTCGAAGAACTCCTCGCCCTGCGTTTCGAAGTCGGCCTGTAGCTCCTCGACGTCGGATTCGAACTGGTCGACGAGCTCCTCCGTTTCGGCTTCGAGATCGGCGTGTACGTCGAGCACCGCCGTTAGATGCTCCTCGAGGAGTTCGGCGGCCGCCGCAGTGAACTCGTCGGCCGATTCCGTTCCGTCCCGAACGGTGGCCTCGAACTCCTCGAGCGCCTCGGCCTGGCTAGATTCGAACGCGTCGAGCTGTTCGATGACTGTCTCGTGCGTTTCGGAGAGCTGTCCGTGCTGCTGTTCGGGTGTTACGGCCTCGAGAGCTTCGAAGTAGTTGTCGACGACCGTCCGAACGGCGCTGTAGGACTGTCTGTTGAGTCGCTTCGCCGGCCCGAGGTCGACGGCTCGATTGAACTCGGACTGCGTTTCGATGCTCCGATCGATCGCCCGCTTTGCCCCTTCGATTGCGTTTCGCTGCAGATCGAAGACGACGCTTACCGGATTGGTGGCTTCACTCATTGTACTCACACGTACACACCACATGATAATAAGCGTACCGCTGAAAACCATCTGATACCATAGAAATACTCTGAAAGACAAACAGGTGGGACGAATCCAACTACCGCCGGCGTCTTCGAGTCCGAAAGACACTCTGGTCCCTCGGGGAGAGTCCAACGACTTACGTGTTTCCCGCCCCAACGAACTGTACCCAACGGATGGATCGAGTAAACGACACCCAGCCGACGCCTGCTGGCGAGCAGCCGCCGGTTCGATGTGATGCCTGTCGGGCAGCGCTTCGGACACCGGACAGAACGGCGATGTCCTTCCTGCTCGCCGGTCGACTGACGATTCCGGTCGTCGGCTGTGAGGATCATCTCGAACAGTTCCGGGAGGTGTGTGGCTTCGCCACGGACGGGACGGTCGAACTGCTCGACCACCGTCCGGCGGGTGGAATCACCTGCCCGGGCTGTCGACTCGCGCCACACAACCTCCACCACCCCGTCGTCTCGCTCGGCGGCGGTGCCGTCACGGTGCTTGCGTGTCCAACCCACCGGACCGCGGTTCTCGAACGCTTCCAGACCGGGCTACAGACCCACCAACAGCTCACGACCTCTCTCGATTCGCTGTGACGCCATGGTACCCATATCGGTCGTCTCGTCTGCTGGTTTCTTTCAGGCCTTCCGGTGAGAATATTATTACGTGTGGCCGTCGGGGTAACACGTATGCGTCGAGTGTTTCTTCTCGCCTGTGTCGTCCTCTTGATCGGACTTGCCGGCTGCAGTGAGGCGGTGCCGGGCGGAGACGATCCGACGATCGAGACGGAAGCAGGCGATCTGGTCGACGATACGGAGGAACCGACCGACGAGACGGAATCGTCGACGACGGCCCCGGAGGGTGAACTCGAGATCCACCACATCGACGTGGGGCAGGCGGATGCGACGCTTCTGTATCTGCCGTCCGGTGAGACGGTACTGATCGACAGCGGCGACTGGCGCGACGACGGCGAGACGGTGATCGAGTACCTCGAAGCACGGGGGATCGAGCGGATCGACCACCTGATCGCCACCCACGGCCACGCCGACCACATCGGCGGCCACGAGGCGGTCATCGACCACTTCGAGACCGAAGGTGACGGAATCGGGGCCGCATACGACTCGGGAGTTCCGCACACCTCACAGACGTACGAGCGATATCTGGATGCCATCGACAGACATGACGTCGAATTCTTCACCGTCGAGGAGGGTGACACGCTCCCCCTCGAAGACGCGGACACGGCCGCGGCATTCCTGAACCCACCCGAGGGTGACTCCGGCGGTGATCTCCACTACAACAGCGTCACACTCGTCGTGCAGTTCGGCGAAACGCGATACCTGACCACCGGTGATGCCGAAATCGAGGCCGAAGAGCGGATGGTGGCCGAATGGGCCACGGAACTCGACGCCGACATCTATCAGGCCGGCCACCACGGATCCTCGACGTCGTCGAGTGCCACATTCCTCGAAGCCGTCGACCCACAGATCGCGGTCATCTCGAGTGCGCGCGACAGCCAGTACGGACACCCTCACGACGAGGTGCTCGAACGATTCGCCGCCCACGAACCGACCGTGGAGACGTACTGGACCGGCGTCCACGGCGATACCCTCATCGTGACCGACGGACAGGAGGTCGCCGTCGAGCCGTCCGTGTCGGCTTCGAACGATCCGATGGATCTCCTCGCCGAGAAGCACGACACGGACCGCTCCGAAACGATCGATCCGGCCGAGCGACCCGACGCACAGACCGCCGCCGTCGGGGGATGACCGATGGTCGAGACCCACACCGCCGTCGTCGATCGTATCGTCGACGGGAAGACCGCTGTTTTGCTCGTCGAGAGGGCGGACTCAGACGCCAACTCGGCCGAAGCGACCGACGGAACGCCCGTCGCAGAGATCACGTTGCCGGCGGAGGAACTGCCGACGGAGGGGCGACACGGGGGTGCGGTTCTCGAGATCGACCGAGACGACGGCGAGGTGGTCGCGATCCGTCACCGTCCGGCCGAAGAGCGGACGCGGCGCGATCGAATCCGCGAGAAGCTCGATCGCCTCTCGAAGCCGCTGGACGAGCGGGATCGCTAACCCGGGACGAACGGCGGCGGACGCCTCGTCGACATGAACAACTATTATAATAACGCATCTGGTGATTACGTCGTTAGAAGAGCACAGTTAAGACGATTGTCGAACGTTCGGTAAAGTTTGATCGACCCAAAGTACTCTTTTGGCAGCTGTAACGGCTATTTCTGAGATCAGACGTTTTTCTCGGGTGGTTGATCCCGGCACGGCTTTTATTATCAGGCAGAATATCAAATTAAAGATCATAAAGGTTTTGTACCCATCGCCGTTCCGTTCAGGTGCACACATGAGTGAGCCAACGAGAACGACGGAGTGTCGTGCCGGGCGGACCCCGGAGGCGCGTTTCGAGGCTGTTGGATCGGTGAACTCAGGAACTACGGCCGCTGTGGCGGGTGGACACCTGCCGCCGGCATCCGAGGACAATTATGACACGAGATAACACAGAAGACAAGGTCGCAAGCCGCGTTCAGAACACAGAATCGGTCGTCAGAGACGTCGACAATCCCGCTGCCCGGGAGCTTCGCGAGAAGTTCGACGAGCAGGATTTCACGTTTGCACCCGGCATCTACCACGCTCTCGATGCGCGTCTGGCGGAGATGGCGGATCTGGACGCCGCCTACATGTCCGGGTACTCGACTGTGCTCGGCCAGTTTGGCTTCCCGGATCTGGAGATGGTGACGATGACCGAGATGGTCGAAAACGCCAAACGGATCGTCGAGGCGACGAATCTACCGGTCGTCGCGGACTGTGACACCGGCTACGGCGGCATCCACAACGTTCGCCGCGCGGTTCGGGAATACGAGAAGGCCGGGGTCGCTGCGGTCCACATCGAAGACCAGACGACGCCGAAGCGCTGTGGCCACATCGCCGGCAAGAAGATCATCTCCCGTGAGGATGCGAAGGCACGCTTCTCGGCGGCCGTCGACGCGAAACAAAGCGAGGATACGATCATCATCGCCCGAACGGACGCCTACGGCTCCGCCAACGGTGACTGGGAGGAACACCTCGAACGCGGTCGACTGTACGCCGACTGTGGCGTCGATCTGGTCTGGCCCGAGATGCCCGACCCCTCGCGTGAGGATGCGATCAGATACGCCGAGACGATCCACGAGACCCACCCCGAGTTGGATCTGGCCTTCAACTACTCCAGTTCCTTCGCCTGGAGCAAGGAGGAAGATCCCCTCACATTCCAGGAACTCGGCGATCTGGGATACCAGTATCTCTTCATCACGCTGTATGCCCTCCACTCCGGTGCACACGCGGTGTACGAGGACATGAAAAACATCGCCGAAAACGACGAGGCGGCTCAGTTCGACCTAGAGGATCGCTATCTCGGCCACGAGACCGAAAGCCACCACGAGCTTTCCTTCGTCTCACGGTACCAGAACGTCGAGGCTCGCTACGATCCGGACGCACAGAAGCGAATGGACGACTCCGCCGGATTCACCGAAGCGGAGTCCGACCCGGTCACCTCCGGTGACTCCGAGGAGTCGACCGATCGATCGGACCGCCGCTCCGAGGTTCCGTCGGCCGACGACGACTGATCGAACGATAGACGACCTCTCGGGACCGAACGGTCCATTTTTTCTCGAAGGACGCGTTTACAGGCCGAACGACGACGGGAGACCACACTTCCGGATCGTTTCGAACGTTTTTATACTGATCATCCAGTCTGTGGAACTGACACCGATGAGTACACGACACGACAAACGACTCCACGACCGCAAGTTCGTCCGCACCTTCTTCACTTCGCCGACGGCCGTCGAAGGTGAGGAAGACTCCGCGAAGATGATCCGCAGCGCCGCAGGCCTTCGCGGAATGCAGGCCCCCGACGTCTGGGTGCCCGACAACGAGGACGCAACCGCACCGTCGATGCGGGACGAAGGTGCAGAAAACATCATCGAGGTCGTCGCCGAACACGGCGCCGACTTCCCCGGTGAGATCCACCCCCGCGTCGTCTGGCACCGCGAAAGCCCCGAAACCCGACACCAGGGCTTCAAGCGAATGCTCGATATCGCCGATCCGGAAAACGGCGCCGTCGAACACATCGACGGCTTCGTCATCCCCGAGGTCGGTGACATCGACGACTGGAAGAAGGCAGACGAGTTCCTCACCATCATCGAAAACGAACACGACCTCGGAGAGGGCTCACTCGCGATGTCCGTCATCGTCGAAAGCGGGCAGGCAGAGCAGGCGATGACGAAACTCCGCGAGGAGATGGGCAAGCCAACGAACAACCTCGAACGGCTGTTCATGCTCGTCATCGGCGAAGTCGACTACACGAAGGACGCCCGGGCGATCACGCCGACGGGCGCGCTCCCGCCGTGGCCGGAACTGCGACACAACACCGCAAGCGCAGCGAGTGCCGCCGGCCTCATCTCCGTCGACGGTCCCTATGACGACATCCGTGACGTCGAGGGCTACCGCGAACGGATGACCGAAAACCAGGCGAAGGGCATGCTCGGCATCTGGTCGTTGACGCCGGGGCAGGTCGTCGAGGCGAACAAATCACCGCTGCCCCCACAGGAGGGCCGCTGGCTCATCGACGCGGACGGCCGAGAGGTCGAACTCGAGGAACGAGACGGCGCGTACGTCTACGACGGCACGCGAATCTCGCTCGAAGAGACCGACGACGGGTACACCCTCGTCGTCGGCGGCGAGGACGTTCAGGTCGACGAAGACGAACTCCGCGAGGAACTGCTCGATTTGACCTCCTACGTCCCGAGTCTCGACGACATCGTCGACTCGATGGAGGAGTTCGAGGCAGCGAAGGAAGCCGGCAAGGGCGCAATCGCCATGACCCGCGCCGCGACGATCGAGATCGACGGCATTCAGGTCGAAATCAGCAACGACCGAATGTGGGACGAGGCGACGTACCAGGCGGCACAGACGCCGATCACCCTCTTCCAGGACGTCTACGAGCACCGCCCCGACCAGCACGACGACCTCGCTGAACTGTACAGCCAGGACGTCGTCGAGCGTGCGATGAACGTCGGCAACTGACGACCCGGCCGCGATCCGGACACATTTTATTTCTCACGCCGAAGACCGACCGTGAGCGACGAATCCGGTGACACCGACGGTTCACTCTCCGAGGAGGCGGCGCTGCGGCGACGGTATCGACTTCTCGGAGCCGGGATCGTTCTATCGGGACTGTCGGTTCTTGGCGTCGATGCGGTTACGATGGACCCTTACGGCATCCTCGTCGTCGGACTCGGTACCCTCGCGGTCGGAGCCCTCGTCTTCGAGCGACTGCAGGGGGGACAGGTCGCGCTGTCGGCGGGACTTCTCGTCGGCTTCGTCGGCGCGTGGGCGTGGCCGGCGCTGGATGGCGGAAGCCTTCGCCTTCTGGGCGGACTGTTGATCGCCGTCGGCGTCGTGTACGCTGCCCTCTCGTCTGTGTCGGTGTACTTCCGTCGTCTCGGTGAACGACTCGCGGATTGAAGCGCTCAGTCCTCGACCATTCCGACGACGTCGTCGAAGAAATCCAGCGAATCGTGTGGCCCGGGGTTTGCCTCCGGGTGGTACTGTCTCGTGAGAACGTCCAGTTCGTCGCTTTCGAGCCCTTCGGGGGTGTCGTCGTTGACGTTGATCTGTGTCACCTCGAGTTCGCCGGGGTCCGACACCGTGTATCCGTGATTCTGCGTCGTCATCACGACGCGGTTGGTGCGGAGATCCTTCACCGGCTGATTGACACCGCGGTGGCCGAAGGTCATCTTTTCGGTGTCGCCGCCGAGGGCGTTTGCGATCACCTGCTGACCGAGACAGATGCCGGCAAGCGGCGTCTCGCCGGCGTAGCTGTCGACGAGTTCCGCGGCCGCCTCGAAGTTCTCCGGATCGCCCGGACCGTTGGAGATGAACACGACGTCCGGGTCGACGGACTCGACCTCCGCTTCCGTCGCATCGTAGGGAAAAATCTCGACTGTGGCGTCCCGTTCGACGAGTGAATCGATGATCGACCCCTTCGCACCGCAGTCGATGAGCGCGACCGTCGGCCCCGACCCGTCGGCGTTGTGGGTCAGCCGATCCGCGACGGAGACCTGCGAGCCGATGTCCGTGTGTTCGCTCATCGCCACACACTCCTCCAGTTCCTCGAGGGCCGCCTCCGGCGTCGCGTCCTCGCCGGCGGCGATCCCACACTTCATGGCACCCCCCTCACGGATGCCGGTCACGAGGTCGCGGGTGTCGAGGTAATCGACCGCCGGGACCCCCTCTTCGGTGAGCCACTCGGCGACGTCGTCCGTGAGTTCGCGGGCGACGACGCCGCGGGGATGAACCCGGTCCGACTCGAACCGCTCCTCCCGGACCCCGTAGTTCCCGATGAGGGGATACGAGAAGGTGAGAATCTGTTCCTCGTAACTCGGGTCGGTGAGTGATTCCTCGTAACCGGTGTAGGCGGTCGTGAAGACGAGTTCGCCGCGGCTGCGTCCCGGCGCACGGCAACGGGCCTCGACGACGTCGCCTCCCTCCAGTGCCACGTAGGCGTCTGTCATTACGAGAAGCGTACGACAAGGGCCTGATTAACTCTTTTGTTCGAAGGTTCGCTACGAAATTCGTAATCTCCAAGTAGGAGCCCACAGTACGATCAGACCTCGATGGACAGCCTCGATCGGGACATTCTCGCGATCCTCCGCCGAGACTCCCGAACGCCGTACACGGAGATCGCAGAGGAGGTCGGAACCTCGGAGGGAACGGTCCGCAACCGCGTCGACCGCCTCGTCGAAGAGGGGGTGATCGAGCGCTTCACGATCGCGACCCGGACGGGGAATCTGAAGGCGATGGTCGAAATCGGCGTGGCCGTCGACGTCGATACCGGAGAGATATCGAGTCGGATGGCCGAGTGGACCGAGGTCGACTTCGTCTGGCAGGTCTCGGGTGAGGAAGACATCGTCGTCGTCGCCGACACGACGGACACCGGAACGCTCAACGACCTCATAACCCGCGCCCGGGACCTTGATGAGGTCGTCTCGACGAAGACCCGACTCATCCTCGCCGAAAAGCTCGGGTGAACCCACCGCCTCCGAGCCACGTCACCGCTTCGACACCCTTTCGACGCTACCGACCCAGAACGTAGTATGACCTTCCGTGACGGCACCCTCGTCGACTGGCACCCCTTCGAGGCGGACGCCTTCGCCGCTGCCAACGACCGAAACAAGCCCCTGCTTCTGTGTCTCACCGCCCCGTGGTGTGGTCCCTGCCGGGAGATGGACGAGGCGGTTTACTCCGACCCGAAGATCGCAGCCAATCTGTCGGAGAGTTTCCTCCCCGTCCGGGTCGACGTCGACCGCAATCCACGGGTCCGGGAGCGGTACAACATGGGTGGTTTCCCCTCAACCGTGTTCTGTACGCCCGACGGCGAGGTGTTGTCCGGTGCGACGTATCTCGGACGCGACGGCCTGCGTCAGGTCCTCGACAGCGTCCGACGATCCTGGGACGCGAAGGGGGCAAGCGCCGGAACCGTCCCACGGACGCTGTCGTCGGGCGACCTCCCCGCCGGTGACGTCGATGCTGGCATCGAGGCGCACATGGTCGAACAGATCGCCGCCGCCTTCGACGAGGAGTTCGGTGGCTGGGGGACCGACGCGAAGTTCCCACTGCCGAGAGCGATCGAGTTCGCGGCGAAACGCGACCGCGACCGAGCCACCCGGACGCTGGAAGCGGTACGGACACACCTGTTCGACACCTACGACGGCGGATTCTATCGCTTCGCGGAGACACGACGGTGGGGAGAACCCCACCGCGAGAAGCTGACGGACGAAAACGCCGGACTGCTTCGAGCGTTTGCGACCGGATATCTCTACACCGGCGACGACTCCTACCGAAAGACGGCCGAGCGGACGATCGAATATCTCACGACGGCGCTGTGGGTCGATACCGCCGACGGCGGAGCCTTCGCCGGCAGTCAGGCGACGGGAGAGTACTACCTCCTCGGACCGGCCGATCGGGAGGACGCCGATCCACCGTCAGTCGACACCACGATCTTCGCGGATCGAAACGGTCTCACAGCCGAGGCGCTGCTCCGATTTGCCGCGGTAACCGACGACGAGAGAGCCTTCCGGTACGCCGAGCGCACACTCGATTACGTCCTCGACAGACTCACCACAGACGGGGCGGTCACCCACTTTTTCGACCCCGAGGAAGGCACCGTCGGCGGTGAATCCGGCCTCCTGAGCGACCAGACGCGCGTTCTCTCCGGGCTGTGTGCCGCAGCCGAGGTCCTCGGCCCCGAGACGTATCTCGCGGCGGCGGAGGCGGTCGCAGACCACACGATCGAGTCGCTGCAGGCAGCCGACGGCTCCTTCCGGGACGGACCGGCGACCGGCCCCGGTCTGTTGGATCGACCGCTGTACCCACTGGAGGCAAACGCCGAACTGGCGAATGCGCTGCTCGATCTGTGGGCCCTGACCGGTGAGTCACGGTACCGGACGGTCGCCGGTGAGGCGCTTTCGGCCTTCGCCGGTGCGGCAGATCGAATGGGCGTCGAAGTCGCCGGCTACGCGACTGCGTGTGCGCGATACCACTACGATCCACTGATCGTCAGGACGCCGCCGGCCGGAACCGACCTCCACCGGGCCGCGTTGCGTATCGCCGACCACGAGAAGGTCGTCGTTCCCGAACAGCGCGACGATGCGGTGGTCGTTCGTGGCGGGACTGAGACAACTCCGGCAGAGACGCCCGAGGCGCTGATCGAACGCGCAAGCGAGGGGACTGTCGACGAGAAATAAAACCGGACCGTCCTACTGGTCGGTACCGTTTACTTCCTTCTTTAGCTGTTCGAACTCCGCGACCCGCTCTGCGTGTGCGTTGTGCTGGTGGATCGACTCGTCGTTGGACTGCTCCATCCGGACGACTGCGTCGTCGGGAAGGTTCGGGTATCGTTCGACGAGGCCCTCTGCGAGTGCGCGAACGCAGTCCTCGACGAACTTCGCGTCGCTGTGGCTCTCGAAGGTCATGTGATCCTCGTCGGGGCGCTTTGCGAGGTTGTAGATCCGGGCGCTCATCGAGTCGCGGGCGATGTCGATGAGTTCGCCGAGGTCGACGGTCGGATCGCCGGCCGTCTCGACCGTGAGCGTCGCGTGGCCCCGCTGTGAGTGCCCCGGCTGTGGCACTTCGTCGAGGAAGTCGTCGATCGTCTCCCGGTCGACATCGAGATCCATCAACACGTCTCTGGCGCGAGATTCGCTCATCCCCTGTGAACAGGGACAGACCGTCATCCCGACGACCCGACAGCCGATCTCCTCGCGCGTCCCCTCGTCGGTCGCCGAGGCGGAGGCGATGATGTCGGCGGTAGCCTGTGTCGCCCGGCCCGTCGCCGGCGTCTCGTCGCGGATCATGTACTCCGCTTCCATGCTCACCTCCGCCTTGGTGGTGTAGTCGTGTTTTTCGAGCAGTCGTTCTGCGGCGTCGCCACAGACCTCCTCGGGCCGATACTTCGGTTCGGCGACGGCTTCCTCCAGAACCTCGTCGATGACCTCCATATTCCGACTCATGTCGGCTCCCTTCCGCCAACTCGGGAGGTCGACGAACACGTCGAACTCGGCCATCAGCACGATCGGACGCTTGTCTTCCCGTGCAACCTTCACGAGCTTTTCGACCCCCGTTACGCCAACGCGGTTCAACCCAACACTGACATCCGGACTGGATGCCTGTACGTCGGGAAGCTGCTGACTCATTGATTTAATAAATGGTCTGTGAGCGTTAAGGGCTTTCGAAGCCGGCCGCGAACCCCGGGTCGTACGACGCGATTCTCAATCGAGTTTCCCGAGTGCGGTGAAAAAATCCAGACGCGGGCCGGCGATGCGGACGGGCTTTCCCGCCTGCCGAAGCGTCAGCGTTTCCGGTGGCTCGACCGCCGCCCGCTTTTTTCCGTCGGCGACGACGAAGGCCGCGTCCGCTCCGTCGATCCGAATTGTCGTTTTTGCCGACGGCGGAACCACGAGCGGCGGCATCGAATCGTCGGTACACATCTCGGTGACGACCAACCCCGACACGCCCGGATGGACGAGCGGGCCGCCCTCGCTGAGGTTGTACGCCGTCGATCCCGTCGGCGTAGCGACCAGAATCCCGTCGCCGTGCGTCCCCGCGTACAGCTGCCCGTCGATCCGCGTTTCGACGTCGATCCCGCCGCCGCGTCCCCGCCGTGGCCCGACGATAGCGACCTCGTTGATCGCCGGTGGGAGTGACACATCCGTGGCGGTCGCCGTAATTCGGGGCAGTTCAACGTACTCCGCCGCCCCCGATCTGAACGCCTCGATTTCGGATTCGACCGCGGAGAGTGCATCCTCCGGTGACACCGCGATGAGGAAGCCGACCTCGCCGAGGTTGACCCCCAAGATTGGCGTCGGTGACACGGCGTGGGCAACCGAAAGAAAGGTTCCGTCGCCGCCGATGGAGACGACGAGATCACAGCAGTCGAGGTCCTCGATTTCGACACCATCGCAGCCGAGTACACTCGCCGTCGTCTCGTCGATCGACACCTGTACGTCGACGGTCGTTCGTATCTGGTCGGCGATCGCAGCGGCGCGAGAACTGCCTCGTTTTGCGACGATACCGAGGTGCACTGCCAGTTGTTCTCGCTTCTGTAGCAAAAACCCCCACGGATCGTGATCCTCGGATAAGGTTGATGCCGGTGTAGGACAAACGAGGGGCATATGCACGGTCTGCTGGGGGTCGTCGTGCTGTGAGCGGTGACGACGACTGGTTCGAGGATTCCCCCGACGATCCGTTCGAGGCCGACTCGGGTGAGATGCTCGAATCGGACGACGGCCCGTCGACGGCGGATTTCGCGGAGGCACTCGGCGGCGCTCCGTCCGACGCCGGTATCGACGACGGCTTCGACGAGGACCTCGACTCCGACATTCCGCGGATCGACCTCGGTATCGACGGACTCGACGAGATGATACAGGGTGGGGTACCCGAACGATCGCTGCTCGCCGTCATCGGCTCCGCGGGAACCGGAAAGACCACCTTCGGAATCCAGTTCCTGCAGCAGGGGCTAAAAAACGACGAGAAGGGCGTGTACATCACCTTAGAGGAGGACAGAAACGCCGTCCTCCGCGCAGCAGAGGAGAAGGGCTGGTCGTTCGAAGACCACATCGAGTCGGGGGAGCTTGCGGTCGTCGACCTCGACCCGATCGAGATGTCCAACAGCCTCACGTCCATCCGTGGCGATCTCACCCGACTCATCGAGAGCTTCGGTGCCGATCGACTCGTCCTCGATTCGGTGTCGCTTTTGGAGATGATGTACGACAAACAGTCCGACCGACGGACCGAGGTGTTCGATTTCGCGCGGTCGCTCAAGCGGGCCGGCGTCACGACGATGGTGACGAGCGAGGCCGATTCCTCCGACCCGTACACCTCGAAGTACGGGATTATCGAATACCTCACCGACGGCGTGTTCATCCTCCAGTACGTCAGATCCGAGTTCGGTGAAACGCGCATGGCCGTCGAGATCCAGAAGATACGAAACGCGAACCACTCCCGGGAGACGAAGCCCTACGAGATCACCTCTGAGGGGATTTCGGTGTACAAACAGGCCGACATCTTCTGACGCTCGCGGCGACTCACCCGACCCCTTCCGACAGATCGAGGTGTGAGGCGGCTGCGTCCGCTGCGGCGATCAGTCCACGAAGGTTCGGTCCAGACACGTACGTCGTGTCGGCGCGCTCGACAAGAATGCCCGCACCGACCAGCTCCGGAAGCTGTCGCTGTTCGAGGTCGCCACGCACCGCCCGTTTCGTGCGCGGATCGACACGTGTCGGCGTCAACCCTTCTTCGCTCGCCGAGATGATGGCCGTTAGCTCCTCGACGGAGAGCGGGCCGTCGGCCTCGGCGACGGCGTATACGATCGCCCGGCGACGGTCGTTCGACAGCAACTGAAACGCCGTTTCCGGTTCGAGGTCAGCGTGTGGGTTCGGATGTCGCATCTGGATTGTCCTGGGTTGGGGATCAGGAATCGATATATAAAAAACCGGTGTCCGGTCTCACCCGGTCGGATCGGTCTCACTCCCTGCCGTGTCGCGTCAGACAGCGGGACAGTCCGCGCAACTCCACCGGTTCGGAGTTGTCCGGCGAGTGAACCACCATCTGTCCCTTCTCCATGTAGGGAACCTTACTCTCCAGTTCGGTCGGCACGTTCACCGCCTTGATCGCATCCTCGTCGCCGAGGTTCAATACGACGGTCGTGTTGATCTGCTTGAAGATCGGCTCTGCGATGTCCTGTGGGTCCTGTGTCACGAGAAACAGCCCGAGACGCTCCTTTCGACCCTGTTTTGCGGCTTCGGCGAATGTCCCGATCACCTTCGAGGCCTGAACGCTGTCCGCGTCGGTGAGGAACGTGTGTGCCTCGTCCATCCCGATGACGAGCGGCGTCTCCTCGATTCGTGGATACGCCGGATCGTTCGAGAGCTTCTGGTCGATCAAAAGCGACGCGACGGCGAGGACGACCGTCGTCGTCGCCCGCGAGTCGCTGATGTGATACGTCGGAACGGTCGTCAGCCCACCGGGGCGGACGAACGAGGAGACGAGGTCGGTGATCGGCGTCGCGTCCTGATCGAAGACGGTCCCGAAGCCACGCACCCGACGTCGGACGGCGTCGTACGTCGCCTCGTGAACCCGGCCTGCTTCGTCGAGTTCCTCCCGCAGCGACGGATCGTCGAGAAACGAGACGAACGCCCGATAGGTGTCCGATCCACCGTCGAAAAAGCGCTTCAACAGATACCGCAAGGCTCCGTACTGGTTGTCGTTGAGATCCGAACCGGCGATCAGCCACGGGTTGGATTCGACCATCGAAAACGGGATCGTGAACGGAACCTGCTCGGCACGGTGGTGGGAGGCGGTGTACTCGCCGTCGCCGACGACCGGAACGAACGCCTTGGTGTCGTCGACCCCACCGTATGCGACGTTTTCTCGCTCGAACCGGCGTCGGTCGTCGTCGTCGATCTCGGGGTTGTCGTCGTGCATCTGTGCGTATTCGTCCTGCGGATCGAACTGGACGACCGCCGGTGCGACCTCCCGGTCGTCGACGGGGTAGCGACGATCGCCACCCAGATACTGCCGGAGAACGTTCTTCGTTGCGTGGGTCTTCCCCGATCCGGTCCCGCCGGCGACCAGCGTGTGACGGAAAACGAGTGGGTCGCCCGATTCGTAGTCGTCCTTCAGCCGATAGTCGATCGTCGGCGGCGAGGCCGCCGTCGTCACGACCTCGCCGCCGACTGCCAGATGGCCGACGAACACACCGTCTTCGGGGATCTTCAGCCCGGTTTTGATCTCCTCGTCGTCTGCCGCAACCCGAATGACCGTCTCGGGTTTCGGAACGCGGTCGGCCATCCGTCGCTTGAGGCCGCCGTCGTCGTACAGCACCGCGACGGGTTCCAGGGTGGCGAGAAACTTGTAGTCGCGTTCGTCGACATCGCTCCGTCCCATCGCCCGCCTCGCGTGGATCTCCGTGGCGTCGTCTGTCCGAAACTCCTGTGCGTACTCCAGTGCAGAGATCCGACAGAAGAGTCGTTCGTCGTCCGGATACGGGGCGATCAGGTAGCTCCCGATCCGGATGTCGGCGCGGTTTTCGACCGTGATGTACGCCCGCAGACGGGTGTCGTCCGGATGCTCGCCGATCGACAGCCCCTCGGCGGCCGACAGCGTCCCGATTCCCGAGCCGGTAGCCGGTGTCGTGGTCGGCACTTCCTCGAAGTCGTCGGTCGTCGATCCCGACTCGAGGTCCGGGTCGTCCGCCGGTTTCGACCCGGAGCCATCGCTCGTCTCGGAGGCGTCTGTCCCGGTGTCGTCGGGTTCGTAGTCGGAGAAATCGCCCAGATCAGACATACGCGGTCTGTCTCCGTCGTCGAATAAAAACCCTCTCGTGGCGTGGTGAAACTGATACCGTCACGCTACTCTGAGAGTCGGTTGTACTCCCCACACCCACCGCACTGGGCGACCACGCCGTTGATTTTGGTCGTGTCGATCCCCTTGAACACCGGAAAGCTGCAGTCCTCGTCGAAACAGACGAAGGTGGACTCCCCCTCGGTCGGTCCCTCGCCTTCGAACGTCGGCGTCTCCTCTTCGTCGGGTTTGTACACCGGGCTGTGCAGCAGGTCGGTGTCGTCTGCCGGATCGAGACGGTGCGTTTCGGCCATACACCGTTGTATGCGGACAGATTGAAAGATGTTCTGCCGGCGTCGCCTACGACACCGATTTCAAAGCGGCATCGGACCCCTGGTGCCGTCGCCGTCGCCACCGGCCTGTCGGGCCCGGGAAAGCAGCTGTGCCACCGGGTCGGTGTAGCTGTATCCCGGAACGATCCCTTCCATGTACGTCCCCTCGACGAACTCGGCCATGGCCTTCGTGATCCGGAAGGCACGGGTCGGATTCCCGAAGTCGAAGACGAACACGGCAACCGCATCTCCGGCCTCCTCGAACACCCGACGATCCGAGAGTTCGAGGGTATCACGGACGGCCTTCGGTGCGTCCTCGAGCCGCCGGTCGTACGTTTCGAACCACCCCGCCTCCACGGCGTCACCGACCGAATCCTCTGTCGCCGCCGACAGCATCGGTGCTCGAACCTCGAGGGTGTACGTACACAGCGGGCCATCCGTCTCCTCGGCCGTTACCCGGGCCTCGAAGGCGGTCGTCGTGATCCGATACCATCCGTCGCCGGCGTCTTCGAACGCCTCCTGTCGCCCGAGGGCCTCCGTTGCTTCGTCCGGAAGAACTGCGTCGGTCATTACTCACGGAGAGGGGCGGAGTGAATAAAAGGGCATTGTACGAACAGGCACAGCCCCGTCTTCGAGTCAAAAACTGCGAGGGGAGGGATTCGAACCGGACCCGGACGTACTCACACGCTCCGTACGACCGGTAGAATTCGAATCCTCCACGCGATTTCGACCGCTCACGTTCGTTCGACCCAGAAAATGCGAGGGGAGGGATTCGAACCCACGGACCCCTACGGGAGCGGATCTTAAGTCCGCCGCTTTTGGCCAGGCTCAGCTACCCTCGCACGCATCGCACTCCGTCCGGAACGTGAAAATCGGTTTCGCTTTTCCTCGTCGGCCGACATACATATCGGCCCACGAACCGTCGAACACACCGAATGTCGGACCCGACGACCGATCCACCGGAGACGGACGACGTCACCGCCCTCGTCGACCGAAATGGCCTCCTGAAGCTGTTTGCCAACCGAACCCGGGCGCGAATCCTCGTGACGCTTTTGTATGCCGATCGGCCGCTCACGCCGGCGGAGATCGCGGCGGCAGCCGACATCTACGAGAGCACGGTTCGGGAGGCGATCGACCCACTCGGCGCCTTCGAAATTATCGAGGAACGCGACGACGCCGACTCCGAGCATCCTCGGTACCGGCTGGAGGAAACCGACGAACTGGTCGAGGAAATCCGGGCCGTAGCCGAGCTATCGACCCGACGACTGTACGGAGAGGAGTAAGCGGCGGGTGAGGACGTCACTCGAGCCGGATCGTCGTCCGATCGGAAACGTCCGCCGTCGACCGCTCGACGTTGATCGACGCACCGATCGTGTGTTCACCCCGTGAGGCTTCCTCCCACTCCGCCTCCGACACCCGAAACAGGCCACTCCAGGTTCGGGTGAACGTCTTTCGTTCGCCGCGGTCGAATGTGAAGCGCCCCGACCGTCCGGGTGGCTCCGAGGAAACCGCGGAGGCCTCTCGCATCCCGTCGACGTGCCAACTCCAGACGAGCGGCGACTGCGTCGAAACCGTAACCGGGATCGGCAGCAGATTCCGCATCGTGACCCGAAACGGTATCTCGCGTCCCCGTTCGTAGCTCGATTGAGGGGTCGAAACGGAGAGTTCGATCGCCCGGTGGCGGATCGATTCCGGAAGCAGGCGGCGACTCAAAGCCCCGACCGGAAGCGTCCGTGCCGCACGGGGCTTCGTGTCGGCGTCGCGTTCGTTCGGCTGAAACGGACTCTCGTCGTTCCGATCCACCGCCCGCGACTCGTAGATGCGACGCATCGGGCGAAGATACGCCGGATCGGACAAAAAGCTGCCCCCCTCAGGGTCGATCCGACGGCCCGTCTTCGACGGTTCCGTCCCTGTACCGGGGATCGTACAGGTGACAGGCCGCCCGCCCGGCGTCGATGTCGCGCAACTCCGGTTCCCGGGCCGAACAGGGCGACGGAAACGCTTCCGAGAGCCGCCTTTCGGCGGCCGCGAGACGACCGGCGGCGACCGAGTCGAGCGCCTCCGAGACGACCGCCTCGGCGTCCGGATCCGACAGGCACTCGGGAACGTCGAAGTGGTCTCGGATCGCCCGCCCGAGGTCCTCGTCGGTCGGGTTCTCGAGGTTCGATCTGATCCGTCCGAGCGGAACCGACTCCTCGGCGATCCGTTCTCGAAGCGAGAGCACTGCCCGCCACTCGGGCTGTCGGAAGTCGTATTTGGCCGGCGGAATCACCTTCGGACAGCGGGTGTGGAACCGACAGCCGTCCGGCGGATCGATCGGCGATGGAACGGTTCCCTCGAGGATGATTCGATTGCCCTCCCAGGCCGGATCCGGCTCCGGTATCGCCGAGAGAAGCGCCTCCGTGTAGGGGTGTTGCGGTTCTGAAAACAGCTCCGCCGGCGTCCCAACCTCGGCGATCTTGCCGAGATACATGACGGCGATCCGGTCTGCGATGTGCTCGACGACGGAGAGGTCGTGAGCGATGAACAGATAGGAGACGCCGAGGTCGTCCTGTAGATCCGAAAGCAGGTTGAGTATCTGTGCCTGGACGGACACGTCGAGTGCCGACACCGGTTCGTCACAGACGATGAACTTCGGTTCGACGGCGAGTGCGCGGGCGATGCCGATCCGCTGGAGCTGTCCGCCGGAGAACTCGTGTGGATACCGGTTTGCGTGACTCGGTTTCAACCCAACCCGACGGAGCAGGTCCTTGATCCGTTCGTCACGCGTCGTTCCGTCGGCGAGGCCGTGGATGTCGAGTGCCTCACCGATGATGTCGTCGACGGTCAATCGGGGATTCAGACTCGAGGCCGGATTCTGGAAGATGATCTGGACGTCCTGTCGCAGTTCCCGAAGCCGCTTCGCCGACGGGTGTGTGATGTCCTCGCCGTCGAAATAGATCCGGCCCGCGGTCGGGTCTTCGAGCCCGAGAAGCGTCCGACCGACCGTGCTCTTTCCACAGCCGCTTTCACCGACGAGGCCGAGGGTCTCGCCGGCTCCGATCTCGATGTCGACGCCGTCGACGGCCTTCACCCACGTCCGGCGACCCAACAGCCGGTCGATGAAGTCGCCTTCTGACTCGTAGTGTTTCTTCAGGCCCTCCGTTCGCAGGAGCGGTTCGTCACTCATCGTCGATCACCACCTCGTAGTCCAGCGTTCCGTCGAGGTCGCCGGTGTGGGCGAGACACGCCGCCGACTGCTGGTCGTGTCGCCCGACGTCGGCCTCGGTTCCGTTTTCGGTCTCGACGAGCGGCGGCTTCCTTTTTTTACAGATTTCCTCGGCGTAGGGGCACCGGGGGTGGAAGGTACAGCCGGTGGGCATCTCGACGAGATCCGGCATCGTCCCGGGAATCGTCTGCAGCCGTTTTCGGCCGTCGCCGATCCGTGGAATCGAACTCATCAACCCGGCGGTGTAGGGGTGTTGTGGGTCGTAATAGATGTCCTCGACGGTTCCCATCTCGACCGGATGTCCCGCATACAGCACCATCATCCGGTCACAGAACTCCGCGACGACGCCGAGGTCGTGGGTGACGAGCTGGATCGCCGTGTCGAACTCCGTCGTGAGCTCCGAAAGAAGGTCGAAGATCTGTGCCTCGACCGTCACGTCGAGTGCCGTCGTCGGTTCGTCGGCGATGAGCAACGAGGGATCACACGACAGCGCCATGGCGATGACCACCCGCTGTTGCATCCCGCCGGAGAACTCGTGTGGGTAGTCGCCGTACCGCTCGTGTGGCTCCGGAATCCCGACCGATTCGAGCAGTTCGATCGTCCGATCGCGGGCGGCATCTCGATCGAAGTCGAGGTGCAGCCGGACCGCCTCGGCGATCTGTTCACCGACCGTGTAGGCCGGATTCAGCGCCGTTTCGGCGTCCTGAAAGATCATTGCGATCTCGTTTCCTCGCAGTTGCCGCAGTTCCTCGTCGCTCAACGCCAGCAGATCCCGCCCCCGGAATCGGATCGACCCGCTCTCGATCACCCCCGGGTCCTCGATGAGTTGCATCAACGCGAGACTCGTGACGCTCTTGCCGGCTCCGCTTTCACCCACGATCCCGAACCGCTCGCCGGCCTCGATCTCGTAGGAGAGATCCGTCGTCGCCCTGAGGGCTCCCTCTTCGGTGTAGAAGCGGACGTTCAGATCCTCGACTTCGAGTAAGGCCATCTACCGAAGCCCCCCGTCCTGTCGGTCCGTCTCGCCCTGTGGATCGAACGCGTCACGGACGCCGTCGCCGACGAGGTTGATCGCCATGACGAACAGAAAGATCGCAAGACCGGGGAACAGTCCGGCCCACCAGCGCCCGCGAGCCATCGAATCCTGTTCGACGTTCAACATTACACCCCACTCTGCACTCGCCGGCGAGAGCCCGAGTCCAATAAAGCCCAGTGCAGCGGCCGAAAGCACCGTCGTCCCGACGCTCAACGTCGCCTGAACGATCACCGGTGCCATCGCGTTCGGCAGGATGTGCCTGAGGATGATCGATCGGTCGGTCGCCCCGAGTGCCTTCGCCGCGGTGACGTACTCGTTTTCCTTGACGCTCAGTATTTCACCGCGGATGATCCGGGCGTAGGCCAGCCACCCGACCAACACGAGTGCGAGGACCATCTCCCAGTAGCCCCGACCGAGGATTGCGATAATGGCGATGGCGAGGACGATGAACGGGAAGGCATACAGCATATCGACGAACCGCATGATCGTCTCGTCGACGTATCCGCCGTAGTAGCCCGCGATCGCACCGAGCGGGACGCCGATCAGGACGGCGACCGAGACGACGATGAATCCGATCGAGAGGCTCCAGCGACCGCCGAACATCACCCGGGAGAGGATGTCGCGTCCGGCCCAGTCGGTTCCGAACGGATGTGCAATCGACGGCGGCTGGTGGCCACGGGAAACGTCCTGTGCCGCCGGATCTGCCGGTGCGAGGGAAACCGGCTGCAGCGTCTGTCCGGCCAGAACCGGAAACTCCGCCGGGACGCGGATCGGGCGAGCGAAGACGGTCACCACGATCATAAAGAGGATGATCGCGGCGCCGAAAAGCGCCAGTCGATTGCGCCGAAACCGACGCCAGGCGTAGTAGCGTCGGCCCTTTCCGGCCTCGGCGTCGGCCTCCGACCGTGGTGAATCGAGCGTCTGCTCGGAGGCGGCTTCGGTGTCGAATCCCTCGATTCGGATTCGACCTCGTTCGTTCGATTGGTCCGTTTCTGTCATCGTCAGTACCTGATTCGTGGATCGAGATACGCATAGATGATGTCGGCGAGGAGATTTGCGACGATCACCGCGACGCCGATCAGCAGGACGAGCGTCTGGATGACCGGGAAGTCACGCGATCCGACGCTGTTTACGAGCAGTCGGCCGACCCCCGGATACGAGAAGACGATCTCGACGACGACCGACCCGCTGATGATGAACGCCACCTGAATCGCCGCGACCGTGACGACGGAGATGAGGGAGTTCCGCAGGACGTGTTTTCGGATCACCGTCCGTTCCGGGAGCCCCTTCGCACGGGCCGTCCGGACGTAGTCTTTGTCCAGTTCCTCGACCATCGAAGAGCGCATCAGTCGCATCAACAGGGCGGTCGATCCGGTTCCGATCGTGATCGCCGGCAGGAGCGTATACAGGATCATATCGGTGCTCAAAAGCCCCGCTCGTGTCGGCGGGAGGATCGGGAACAGATCGAGCCAACTCCCGAACACCAGGATGAGGATCAATCCAAGCCAGAAGTTCGGCAGCGCGACGCCGACGAGCGCGAAGACGCGGCTCGCCTGATCGATCGCCGTGTTCCGGTAGTACGCCGCCGCGACGCCGGCCGGTATCGCCGTCCCGACGGCTACGAGCAGTGCCATCGTTCCCATGAGCAGGGTAAACGGCAGTCGATTCATGATCTCTGCACTCACCGGCCGTCCGGTGACGATCGACTGTCCGAAATCGAAGACGGCGGCGTTCGAAACCCAGTTGACGTACTGGACGTATATCGGCTGATCGAGGCCGTACTGTGCCCTGATTTCTGCTTCGACCTCCGGGTCCAGATCGGTGAACAGCGTAATGAAGTCGATCGGATCCCCCGGGATCGCATGCACCATTCCGAAGGTGATGAGCGTGACGCCCAGAAGTAGCGGAATCGTCACGAGAACCCGCTTGAGAACGAAGCGCTGGAGGCTCATCTGCCGGGCGGTGAGTGTGTGACAGACTGTGGCCGATTGGGGGTCACGCTTCCTCCGGTGGTCCGGCAACGACGTCGACGGTCGGTCGATAAAGCGCCGTATACCGGAGGCTGGCGTTCGGATGCGGGTGCCAGTCGTCGACGCTCTCGAAGGCATCCGGGTCGACGACGTCGATCGCATCCCCGGTCCACATGAACGCTTCGGGGACCTCCTCTGCGAGAACCTCCTGTAGGTCGTGGTACACGGACCGACGCTCCGCCGTATCGATGGTCTGTTGGCCCTCGTCGATCAGCGCGTCGACGGAGTCGTTTTCGTAGAGATTCCAGTTGAATCCGTCCGGAACGACGTTGTCGGAATGGAGGATCTGATCGACGTGTCCGTCCGGATCGGAGCCTCCCGTCCAGCCGATGCCGACGATGTCCGTGCTCGCCGCAGCCCCGTCGGGATCGAGGAGGAACGGAACGAGGTCGTCGAAGGCCCGAACGTCGAGTTCGGCGTCGAAAAACTCCGTGTCGTCGAGGGTCTGCTGGATGACCTCCATCCACCGCTCCCGGGTCCGGTTGACGTTCGTGATGAGCGTCAACTCGAACGGTCGGTCGATACTCTCCTCCTCGAATGCCGTCTCGAGGAGTGCTGTTGCTTCCTCCCGATCCTCACCGACGAACTCCGACAGCAGTCGTCGTTCGTGTTCGGCGTCCCAGAAGTCGGACAGCCCCGGACTGATCGGCCCGCCCAACTCGACGGCGTTGCCGCCGAAGATGGCCTCGATGATCTCACCGCGAGGGATGAGGCGGGTCAGTCCACGACGGAACGTCTCGTTGTCGAAGGGGCTCACCCCGACGGGATAGGAGACGAAGTCGAAGCCGACGGAGTCTCCGACGATCACCTCCGGCCGTTCGTCCTCCCACTGCTCGAGATCGAACGGTGCGGCGTTGTCGATCATGTCGAGTTCGCCGGCCAGCATCGCCTCCTCCTGTGAGACCTGCTCCGGGATCACCCGGAAGACGACCCGATCCCACGGCGCGGTTCCCGGATGCTCGGCGCCGTCCCACCAGTAGTCCTCGAACGGTCCGAGTTCGACGCGGTCCTCGGGTTGGAACAACTCGAGGACGAACGGTCCGGTGCCGAGCGACTCCTCGTCGAACCGGTGGTCGTCTGCCTCCGGCGTTTCACTCACCCCGTCGGCGCCGTGTGGGAGGATCGGAACCGCACTGAGATCGTTCAACGCCGGAGCATGGGGCTGCATCGACCGGATTTCGATTTCGTGATCGTCGAGAATCTCGACCGCTTCGATCCACGCGACGGTCGCGTCGTTCGTCGTTCCACGCATTCGCTCGATCGAGAAGGCGACGTCCTCGGCGACGAACTCGTCGCCGGTGTGAAACGTGACGCCCTCCCTGAGTTCGAACCGATACGTCGTCTCGTCGAGCCGTTCCCAGTCGGTCGCGAGTGCGGGTCGAAACTCCGCGAGATCGAAGGTCAAATCGAGCAATCCCTCGTACGCGAGCGTCCCGACGACCGCATTCGACGCCGCATCTGCGATGATCGTCGGATCGAAGGTGTCGGGGTTCGCTCCGACGGCGGCGACGAACTCGTCGCCGTCGCCGCCATCGCCGACACAGCCTGCCGCGCCGACGGCCGCCGTGGCACCCATCGCGGCGAGAATCTGCCGCCGCGTGCCTCCGAACTGCTGGTTGTCTGTGTCACCCATACGCTGTTGTTAGCTGTGATGCCGCAGTGTGAAAAAGGCTGTCGGCGACGGTCCGCCCGTCGTCACCAGTCGACGCTCAACGTCCCGTCGCCCTCCGGGTCGGGGGCAAGTTCCTCGTTCGTCCGTCGGTCGACGACGTGGATCACCCCTCGATCCTTCTTCGCCGGACAGGCCTCGGCGGCGTCGATGTTGTGTTCGAGATCTGCCTCGTCGAAGAAGTACACGTCGGGCTTTGCGATCCCCGTCGTGATGTCCATCTCCCAGTTGGTCGACACCTCGGCGCATTTGCCCGCCGCGATACACTTGTTGGCCTCGAAGACGATCTTGTAGGGGGCCTCCTCGATCGGTGGCGCGTCGTGTTCACCGATCTCACTCGGATCGACCGGAGCGTCGCTCATACCAACGATAGGATCCGCCGCTGATTTATACCATTCGAGAGTCCTACGGCCACGTTCCACTTTCCTTGTAAGCGTTCAAGACCCGTCGCATGGCGACGACGTACGCAGCGATCCGGAAACTCGGCAGGTTCAACGCCTCATAACAGTCGGCCATCGCGATGAACGCCTCACAGATGCGCCGCTCTAGCTCCTCGTTGACCCGCTTTTCGGTCCAGTAGAACCGCTGTCGGTTCTGGACCCACTCGAAGTACGAAACGGTGACCCCGCCGGAGTTGGCGAGAATGTCCGGGAACACGTAGACGTCACGATCGGAAAGCGCCTCGTCTGCCTCGGGGGTCAGCGGACCGTTTGCGGCCTCGACGATGATGTCCGTGCGTACGTTCTCTGCGATCTCGCGGTCGATGGCATTTTCCAGTGCGGCCGGAATCAGGAGGTCGACGTCCATCGTCAGGAGTTCGTCGTTCGTGTACTCCGATTGACCCCCCGGATAGCCGGTCACCGCGCCGGTTTCGATCTTGTGTTGTTTGACCGCCGCCGTATCGAGGCCGTCCGGGTGATACACCGCCCCGGAGGAGTCGGAGACGGCGACGACGTCGGCACCGAGTTCGGTTTCGATCAACTCGGCGGCGACGCTTCCAGCGTTTCCGTAGCCCTGAACCGCGACGGTCGCCTCGGAGATGTCGCGGTCGAGATACTCGAAGGCCTCTCTGGCGGTGAGCATCACCGACCGGCCGGTCGCCTCAACGCGCCCACGCGACCCTCCGGAGTCGATCGCCTTTCCGGTCACGACGCCGGGTTCGGTCGTTCCTTCGAGCGTCTCGTAGGTGTCCTTGATCCAGTTCATCTCCCGCTGACCGGTGTTGACGTCGGGTGCCGGAATGTCGTCGTCTTCGCCGATGAGCGGACGGAGTTCGGTCGCAAACGAACGGGTGAGCCGTTCGAGTTCGTCGGCGGAGTACCCACGAGGGTTGATCTGGATTCCGCCTTTCCCACCGCCGTACGGAATGTCGACGACGGCGCATTTATAAACCATCCAGCCCGAAAGCGCCTTCACCTCGTCGCGGGTTACGTCCGGGTGGTATCGGATCCCGCCCTTGTACGGACCGCGGTCGCCGTTGAACTGCGACCGATACGCCTTGAACGTCTCTATCGACCCGTCGTCGAGTTCGATGGTGAGGTTCGTCTCAAGTACGCGCTCGGGTCGTTTGAGCCGTTCGAGAACCCCCTCGTCTGCGTCGAGGTAGACGGCTGCATCGTCGATCTGCTCCCGAAGACTTTCGAAAGGATTGACCTCAGCCATACCGTAGCATAGACGACTCACCGGATAAGCGTGGTGCCGTATCTGTTCCGGTCGATGTGACGAATACCCACTTCGTGCGTCTCTCGTCCGATGCTGTGCTGGATGGATCCCCGGACGATGCGATGTGGTTTATAACATCGATATCAAAACCGTGAAACGAGACACCGACCGTTCGTTGTCCTTCTGAACAGCAGTCCTCGGGCCGGAGACGACGGCGTCGGATTCACCGCAGGATCCGTCAGTGGATCTCGACGCTCGTGTTCTCCTCGCGGCAGGTTTCCAGTGCGTGTTTGGCGATCATCCCGGCGCTCTGGGCGCTCCGTGCGGTTCCGACGCCAACCTTCAGATCGACGCCGACCGCCTCACTTACGTGCTCTATGGCGTCTTCGTATCCCCTGGCGTCGATGTCGGAGCAGACGGCGATCACGTTGTCGCCGCCGACGAAGAAGGCGAGTGAGTCGTGGGCCCGGCGCAGATACCGCATCAGTTCGGCGTACCCCTGTTCGATCTGGATGAAGCTGTCGAACTCGTTGAGTTGGTCGGTGTACTTGCCGGTCGCGTCGTTGACGTCGAAGTGTGCGATGTGGACGTCGTCGTCGGTTCGTTCCGATTCGGGCACGACCGATCCACGGAGGATCTCGGTTCGGCTCCGGTCCTGTGCACTCCCGGCGTCCTGCAGTTGGTCGGTCGCCGTGCCGAGTGCTTCCGCGGGCTGCGGCCCGGTGGCAATCGAGAGGCTGACGGTTACGGGGTAGCGGTTGCCGATCGACTCCTGTATCAGCGCGTGGGCGTCGGTGTCGAGACCGTTCGTCACGGCGACCATGTTGTCGAATCGGGTGAAAAAGACGTACCCCTCCCGGTTCCCGACGAGCTGTGAGAGGTCGGCGTAGAGTCGCGACTGCAGCGTCTGGAGGTCGACCTCGCGTCTCGGCTCCGGCGTGACCGTCCAGGGACCGTAGTTGTCGATCTGAACGAGGGTTACCTGCGTGTTCGTCACGTGTGTTCGTTGCGTCGTCGGGCGTATTGTTACTTCGGTCTCGGAACTTCCTCTTGGCGCACCGTCGATCTCAGTGAGCCGTATCGAGATCGATCTCCCAGAGTCCGGCGTTTCGCATCCCCGTTCCGACGGCTCTGTGGAACGCGACGATGTCCTCGAACTCCTCCGTCTCGACGTGTTCGAAGATTTCTGCGACGGAGACGACCGTCTCGTGGTTCAGACGGACCGGGTCGTCGCCGTGTCTGTCGACGAAGTCGGCCTTCGTGAGCGGAAAGTCCTCCTCCTCGTCGAGCTTTTTTGCGAGGATCGCCTGCCCGTACTTTCGTTTCCCTTCCGAGCCATCCTCGCCGTCGGGGTCGTGGGGCCAGTCCATACAGATCCTGTGAACGCGGTACTCAAAGCGTTTCTGTTCTGTAAAACCGGTCGAAAAGCTTCCGACCGGGGGCTTTAGAGTTCGACGCCGCTCGGGATCAAACTGCGCCCGCGGAGCAGGTCGCCGTTCGAATCGTAGACCAGAAGCGTCGACTCGTCGAAGGTCGCAACGGGCTCCTGTTCGGTTTTGATGATCGTTCGGTACCGCCCGTCGCCGTTTGCCTCGTCGCCGTATTCCACCGCTGCGTCGACAAAGGAGAGGACGGTGTCCGCATCGAGATTGATCTCGAGAACGTACTCACCGGTGATCCGGTTGGTGAAGGCGAGCACCCCCTCGGCGTCGTCCGCATCGAGCGGGTCCCGAAGCCGGTAGGTGATATCGATCCCGTCGCCGTCGTCGCCGTCGACAGCATCGAGCCGTTCCCGCAGTTGCTCGTCCGGTCCCTCATACGAGACGGTCAGCGTCGGCTTGCTCGTCTCGTCGCTATCGACGCCGTCGGTCTGAGTGGTGAAGTAGTCACGCCGCATTCTAGTTATCAGTTCGTATGTGTCCTGTCGCTATGAACGTAACGCCGCCGGAGAGAAGACGGGACGTCGAAACCGGCGCGACACCGAGCAGACTTTTAGTTGTGGGGGTGACACGGACGGTATGCTCGTTCGCTCGGAGTACGCCGGTGAACTGGCGGTGCTTTCGGCGTGGATCTGTGCGCTGTGTCCGTGGTCCGTGACCGTCGCGCCGAATCTGTTCGACGACGGCGTCCACCTGCTCCGCGTCCACTTCACCTTCGGCTTCGCACAACTCGTCTTCGGCGGCAATCCGGAGGGTGTCACCCGCTTTGCCTCCGCGATTGCTGCACCGGGACTCGAAATCGATCCCGTGATCACGCTCGGCTACTCACTCGCCGGAATCGGTGCCGTCGTCACCGGCGTCGCCTTCGCGTCGAGCATCGTCTACTACGTGTTCGACGAGCGACTGGAAGCCGCGTCTCCGATCGATCCGGCCCGTGGTATGGGTGGAATTCTGATCGCTGCGGCGGTCTGTTTCACCGCCGCGACCGCGGTGCTTTTCGACGCGCTCATCGGAACGATCGTCCCCGTCGGCGTGTTGTTCATGTACGTCCTCGGTGCCGTACTCCTGACCGTCGACCGTTCGGCGGTGGAACTCGGCAAAGAACGGTCGGACGAACGCGCGTAGCCGCTCCGGGCGAGTGGCCGAGTTTTTGTATCGAGACGGCGACCCGAGTGTATGGAAGACGGGACCGACGCGACGACGGCCACCGATGTCCGGGACACCTACGATCGCATCGCCGATCACTTCTCCTCGACTCGACACCACGCCTGGCCCGAAACCGAGGAGTTCTGTGCGACACACGACGGCGATCGGGGGATCGACATCGGCTGTGGGAACGGCAGACACACCGAGGTGCTGTGTGAGTGCGTCGATCACGCCGTCGGCCTCGACGTCAGTCCACGGTTGCTCGACATCGCCGCCGACCGTGTTCCCGCCGCAGGGTTCGTCACCGGCGACGCCGCCCGACTGCCGTTTGCGGCGAATCAGTTCGACATTGCGATCTACGTCGCGACGCTGCATCACCTGCCAACGCAGGCGATGCGACGACAGAGCCTCGCCGAGTTGTCCAGGGTCCTCACCGAAGACGGGGTCGCACTGATAAGTGCCTGGAGTACCGACGCAGACCGATTCGACGCCGGAACGGGGTTCGACACGTTCGTCGACTGGACGTTACCCGATGGAGAGACAGTCGATCGGTTCTACCACATCTACGATCAGACGGAGTTCGAGACCGACCTCCGGAGCCAACTCGAGATACGACGGTCCTGGCTTTCGAGTGGCAACTGCTATGGAGTCGTCGCACCACGACGTCGATCGTGACGGACAGGTCGAGCCGTGTGATCGCTTTACAATCATCCAAAAACATTACATTGTTGTGCGCTAACATGCACCTGCCATGTACAGGCAAGACGGTGAAGATATATTCGTTATCGATGGGCACGTCCACCTGTGGGACGCCCGCCAGGAGAATATCAAACACGAGGGTGGCGAACAGTTTATTCAATGCTTCTACGACTACCACACAGGGTTCACACCCGAGGAGCGGCAGTGGGATCTGGAGGAATACCGGCAGTACGACACCGATCGGATGGCCAGAGACCTCTTCGAGAATGCGGCGGTGGACATGGGCATCTTCCAGCCGTCGTATCTGGTCGATTTCTACAAGGAGGGGTTCAATACGATCGATCAAAACGCCGAAATGGCAGAAAAATACCCCGAGCGATTCGTCAACAACGGTCGATTCGATCCACGCGATGGGGAAGCCGGACTCCGTGATCTCGAACGACAAAAAGAGGAGTACGACATCGAGGGTGTGAAGCTGTACACGGCCGAATGGAACGGTGACTCGAAGGGCTGGCGGCTCGACAGCGAGGAGTCCTTCGAGTTCCTCGATAAGTGCGTCGAGTTGGGGATCGACAAGATCCACGCACACAAGGGACCGACCATCCGTCCGTTGAACCGCGACGCCTTCGACGTGGCCGACGTCGACGATGCGGCGAGTTCCTATCCCGAACTCAACTTCGTCGTCGAACACGTCGGGCTGCCGCGTCTCGACGACTTCTGTTGGATTGCCGCCCAAGAACCGAACGTCTACGGTGGTCTCGCCGTTGCTGCACCCCTCGCCGTCCACCGGCCCCGAAAGTTCGGCGAGATCATGGGTGAGCTGCTGTTCTGGCTCGGAGAGGATCGGCTGCTGTTTGGCTCCGACTACGCGCTGTGGAACCCCGATTGGCTCGTCGAGACGGTCATGAACGCGGAGTTGACACAGGAACAGCGACAGGAGTACGGCGTCGAACTCTCGACGGACGTGATGAAGAAGATCATGGGCGAAAACGCCGCCGAACTCTACGACATCGACATCGAGGCGAAAAAGGAGCAGTTCCGGGAGGACTCCATCACCGAGGAGTTCGGACTGGCTGACCATTACGGTGCGGCAGACGCAGCAGCAGACTGATGGCGACGAGTTCCCACCCCGATCGCTCGCCGTCGGTTGCGGCGGTCAGAGAGCAACTCGACGGCGTTACCGATCCCGAACTCGACCGATCGATCGTCGAACTCGACTACATCGAGGACATCACCATCGACGGCAGCCACGTCTCCGTGATCTTTGTCCTCCCGACGGCGTGGTGTTCTCCGGCCTTCGCCTGGATGATGGCAGTCGACGCCCGCGACGAAATCGAGGCACTGCCGTCCGTCGACCGGGCGGAGATCACGCTCGAAGAACACCTCCACGAGGAAGAGATCACCCGTGGGGTGAACGACCGACAGTCCTTCGAGGAGACGTTTCCGGATGCCGAAGGCGGTGTTGCAGGCGTCCGAGCGACGCTAGACGCGAAGGCGAGACTCGCCAGACAGTACGACGCAGTCGAGATGCTTCTGAAGGCCGGTCTCGACGGCGAACAGATCGCCTCTCTGGAGCGGAGACACCTCTCACTCGACGATCCGGCGACGGTGTCCCTACGCGAGGAAAGCGTCGTCGTCCCGGTCGAGGCCGATCCGATCGAGGCGTACCTCGAGAAGGCAGAGGCCGTCGGGTTGACCGACGACGAGCATTCGAAACTGTTTCGAACGCCGGAATCGGAGCCGATCGACCCCGACGACTTCGAACTCGTCCACAACCGGACCCGACTCGCGAGTACCAACATGACCGGACAGGGGACGATCTGTGACGCACTCAACGAGGCGCGTCACGCCGAGGACCGGCCGCCGCTACATCCCGAGTAGTCCACCCGGCCCCGGCGGCGGTCCGCCGCCTTCGTCGCTCGTCTCCTCGGGTTCGCCGTGGCCCTCCCGATCGAGACCGTGGCGGTCCCGCTCTCTGAACGACTCGGGGTTCCAGCCACACTCCGGACAGTCACCTGCCGAGTAGTCGATCGTGCTTCCACAGCCGAGACACTCGCCGTCCATGGAACATTCTGACGAACGATAGTACAAAAAGGTTCCAGCACCCTTGGCGTATCATCCTTCGAGGCAGATTTAAGTCACCTTGTTCCGTGTGAACAGACAGTATGCAAGCAGCCAGATTACACGAGTACACCGACGACATGAGCGAGGCACTCCGGATCGACGACGTGGACCAGCCGGCGGCAACGGCTCACGACGACGTCGTCGTCGAGATCGAAGGCGCCGGGTGGTGTCAGACCGACAACCACGTCGTCGAAGGGATGTGGGACGAGTACGTTCCACAGGAGCTACCGCTGACACTCGGCCACGAAAACGCCGGAACCGTCGCCGAGACGGGTGAGAGCGTCGAGGTGGTCTCGGAGGGCGATCAGGTGATCTGTCACCCCGTAGCGACCTGTGGTACCTGTCGGCCGTGCCGACAGGGCGAGGACATGTACTGTGAGAATCTGGCCTTTCCCGGACTCACCCACGACGGTGGATTCGCGGAGTACCTCAAGACGAACGAGCGAGCGGTCATTCCGCTACCCGACGGCGTCGATCCGGCGGATATCGCCCCACACGCCGACGCAGGGATCACCGCTTACCACGCGGTGAAGAAGGCGGTCGCCGAACTGAACCCCGGCGACACGGCGGTCGTCATCGGGGTCGGTGGGCTGGGACACATCGGCGTTCAGTGTCTGGACTCGATGAGCGCCGCCGACATCGTCGCACTCGACATCAAGCAGTCGGCGCGGAAACTCGCGACGGACCTCGGTGCGGACGTGGCTCTCGATCCGACGACCGACGACGTTCCCGAAACCATCGACGATCACACGGACGGGACCGGCGCACAGCAGATCATCGACTTCGTCGGCGGCGATCAGACGACGGCGATGGGACCCGACATCGCCGCCGCCGGCGGTGACCACCACGTCGTCGGCTACGGTGGACACATCCACGAACCGGCACAGGCGCTCGTCAACGGCGAACTCGCCTACCGGGGAACGCTCGTCGGACAGCACACGGAACTGCAGGAACTCGTCGCACTCGTCGAACGCGGCGAGGTCGACCTCCACACGAGCCGGTACGGACTCGGCGAGGTAAACGAGGTCGCAGAGAAGCTCGAACACGGCGAAATCGACGGTCGAGCGGTCATCACCCCGTAGCCGCCACCACGCAGCCTTCGCCGCTCGTGACTCGCTTTCGGGGTGGTTTTTTATTCGATGGATCTCAGTAACGAGTGTATGACCGGCCTACTCGACCACACGATGATCCGCGTATCGGACCTTGAGGAATCCCTGGACTGGTACGGGACACACCTCGATTACGAACAGAAGGACCGCTACGACGGCGACGGATTCAGCATCGTCTACATGGGTCCCGAGAACATGAGCGACGCCGAGGCAATGCTGGAGCTGACGAGCAACCACGACGACGACAGCGTCGAGATCGGCGACGCCTGGGGCCACATCGCAGTTCGCACCGAGGACCTCTATGGGGCCTACGATGAACTGATGGACGGTGGCGTCGAGGACTACCGCGACCCCGAGTCCTGTGGCGGGAGCTACGCCTTCGTGAAGGATCCCGACGGCCACGAGGTCGAAATCGTCGAGCGAGACCACGGCTCCCGGTTCAGCATCGATCACACGATGATACGCGTCGAGGACGTCGACGAGGCACTCGGCTACTGGACGCGGAAGTTCGAGTACGAACACACCGGCCGCTGGGAGGCCGACAGCTTCTCGAACTACTTCATGAAGCCCGCGGGGGCGGCGCCCGAGGCGATGTCCGTCGAGTTGACCTACAACTACGACGGTCGGAGCTACACACAGGGTGACGGCTGGGGACACCTCTGTGTCCGTGTCGACGACCTCCACGACGACTGGGCGCAGTTGATGACCCGAGAGGCGCCGGAGTATCGTGACCCCGCATCCTGCGACGACATGTACGCCTTCACGAAGGACAACGAGGGCCACGAGATCGAACTGCTGGAGCGGGACCTCGACGCCGACTCCCTGTTCCCCTTCTGATCCCGGCTCGGATCGACAGCGTCGAGCGGTCGGGACGACGCCTTCCGTCACGCAACGAAATCGCCACACCCTCTCCTACAGCACGGCGATGGATTACGGAAGAAACTTAAATTCGGAACGGGCATCTGTGATACGGAGCGCGGCTGGTCTAATGGCTATGACTCTAGCCTTCCAAGCTAGCGATCCGGGTTCAATTCCCGGGCCGCGCATGCCCGAGTTTTCGATCGAACCGACCGTTTCGATCGCCGAAGTTCCGAGGCAGCTGCGCTTCCGTCGAAACCGGAGACGCGGCCGTGATCCTCCGACGCCTCCGACTGTCTCGAACGGTGGTGCCGTTTGCGTGTTCGGATGACGGGACGATCGGTGTCCGGTTGCTGTCGGAATACCTATCACCCCTCGGTTGATTTGAAATAACAGGATGGACGACGAAGAGGACGCGGCCCCAACGGTACTCGTCGTCGAAGACGAGCGTGCACTCGTCGAGCTGTACGTGCGGTGGCTCGAGGACGGGTACGACGTGTTGACCGCCAATGGTGGTGAGGAGGCGTTACAACAGTTCGACGAGACCGTCGACGTTGTCCTGCTGGATCGACTGATGCCGGGGATGAGTGGTGACGAAGTTCTCGAGGAGATTCGACGCCAGTCGACCGACTGTAAGGTGGCGATGGTGACCGCTGTCGAACCCGACTTCGACGTGATCTCGATGGGGTTCGATGACTATCTCACGAAACCGGTCGAACGCAACGAACTCGTCGAGACGATCGAAGGGCTGCTCTCGCGGAAGGAGTTTGCCGATCTCGAACGCGAACTGTACTCGCTCGTGTCGAAGCAGGCGGCGCTGCGCTCCTCGAAACCCGCAGAAGAACTGGAAAAAAGCACGGAGTTTGCCGAACTCGAAGAACGGATCGAAACACTCCGGGACGAACTCGACAGCGCGATGCCGGTGATGGAGGACGACGACTTCGTCGCCATGGTCCGGGATATCGAATCTGAATCGGGAGACGCAGACGAAGGACAATGAGCTATCAGATCGACGCACTCGGTCCAGCTACCTTCGACGACGGCACGAGTCTCCTGCTCACCGGTTCCTCCACCGAGACGAACGAGCGACTTCTCGATGCGGTGACGTCGGAGTCCGAGGAACACGTCATCGTGATCACCACCGACCTCGGGGCAGGGCAGGTCGTCTCGGAACTCGAACGGCGTGGTGTCGGCCGCAACCGTCTCGGGATCATCGACTGTACGAACTCCGACGAGGGGGTCGACGGCGTCGATGTCAAACATCTCAGCTCCCCGGGCGACCTCACCGGAATCAGCCTCGAGTTCGCCAAACTCACGGAAAACATTCCGGACGGAGACCCGGTTCGTGTCGGGTTCGCCTCGATTTCGACCGTTCTCATGTACGCCGAGGTTCAGACCGTGTTCCGGTTTCTCCACGTGTTCACCGCTCGGATCGGATCCGCAGAGATGCTCGGCGTCTTCACCGTCAACTCCGGGATGCACGAAGAACAGGACATCAACACGATCCGTGCTGTCTTCGACTGCGAGGCGGAACTCGAAGACGACG
Organism: Natronomonas sp.; assembly: GCA_040409725.1. Taxonomy (GTDB): domain Archaea; phylum Halobacteriota; class Halobacteria; order Halobacteriales; family Haloarculaceae; genus Natronomonas. Next base: position 1,443 of record JARWGK010000073.1, on the reverse strand, counting down.
AGACGACGCTCCGTGGCGTCGGATTCGAGCAGGTCTGATCGACGTTCCTCCCGGCGGTATCACAGCTCGATTCGATCGACGAGTTCGTCGTCGTCGTTGGAGCTGACCGCCACGATATCGATGTACCGTTCGATCCGGGAGTGTTCGAGCTTCGATTTGAGCAGTTCGTCGACCTGATACACCCCGACGGCGCTCGTCATTTCGATTTCGACGGAGACTGGGGCGTCGGTGCCGGCGGTGAGGCGTACGGCCCGTATCGCCCGACTCGACAGCGTATTTATCCCTCGACCGCCCTTCTCGTACGGTCGTCGCGAACGGCCACGCTCCATGTCGAGGCCGTCCGCGACGCGGACGATTCCCGCCTCGTTCGTCAGCGGTTTCTCTGCGGCGTGGTGACAGAGGATCGCGTGCAGCACTTCCCCTTTTAGCTGGACGCGTTCGGCGATGTCGTACCACGGCAGTTCCGAAAGGAGGCGGTCGAGGACGTCGGCTGCGAGTGGAATCGAGTAATACGAGTGGTCGTCCCGGTGGACGACGTGTCCGATGTCGTGAAGCGTGGCGGCGAGGGCGACGACGACCGGTTCGTCGGCCTCCGACAGCCCGTGTTCGGGTGCGTTGAACGACACGCCACCGGATTTGAGCAGTTCGTACAGCGTCAGTGCCCGATCACGGACGATTTCGATGTGTTTCGTGCCGTGGTCGTTGTACCCCATCCGATCGACGGGATTGACGTTCTGTGCCTCGAGATACGCCGTTATCTCCTCGTCGGTTGTGATTCGGTCCAACACGGCGTTGAGACGTTCATCCGGGAACGGGTGATCCGCTTCCGGGTCGTACTGCCGGCCCGTTATGCCACGCTCGGGATCCGATTCGACCATACAACCGAGTCACCGTCGTCGCACAAAAATGAGGTGGTGGTCGCTCGTCTTCGTCTGCTCGACGGCGAAAGGCATACAAAGGGCCGCGCTAACCGAGAGGTATGACAATCACACTGTTCGTTGGGGGCCTCCCTGGGGGACCGGAACTACTGATAATCGTCGCCATCATCGTGCTGCTGTTCGGTGCGAGTAAGCTTCCGAAACTCGCCCGTTCGATGGGATCGGCCACCGGCGAGTTCAAAAAAGGCCGGGCCGAGGTCGAACAGGAACTCGAGGAGATGCAGGAAGGCGAAGAAGAGGTCACCACGGAGACGGACGCAGACTCCGACCCGGAGCCCGAACGAGACGTCGAGGGTTCACAGGCGTAGTCGAAACCGAGGAAAAAGCCTATAATTACCACACAGCTATCCCCGGCTATGCTACAGACAGTTCCGCTGCAGCTCGGGATTCCCGGGGGCCCCGAACTCCTCATCATTCTGCTCATCGCCGTGCTGTTGTTCGGTGCAAACAAGATTCCGAAGCTGGCCCGCTCGACCGGCGAAGCGATGGGTGAGTTCCAGAAGGG
>JARWGK010000072.1:0-37039 GCA_040409725.1 Natronomonas sp. | reverse complement strand
CGACCTTTTTTCTGCGGGGGGTCGCCGGGGGCGACCCCCGCTTGAAAAAACGTCGATGAAAAAAGGCCGGCACTCGGCGCGTTGCGCCTCGTGCCGGTGACCATCCGTGGCCGCTACCGCACCGCCACCGCACCGCCGCCGCACCGCTGCCGCACCGCTGCCGCTTTTTGTCTCTGGAATTCTTGACCGATGGTAGATTTTGGTGATCGTGCTGCATACAGGGTGTGAATGCAGCAGAGGTCCGGTTCTGCAGAGATACAGCGAGGGTGAATCGCGTAAATCAGGACGGCATGTCGCCGTACCACCAGCGGTCACAAACAACGTCATCCCGCACTGGTAGAGGAAATACGTCGATCACGATCCCGTGGTCGTCCCTGTCGAGTTCGATCTCCGTTACCGAACCGACGTGTACGTGGCGTTCGCTGAATTCGGTCGTTTCGGTGTGATCGTCTGTCACGACGGTCAGTTCGTATTCCCCGTACACCCGGTCGAAAGCGGATGTCTCGACCGTCGCGCCGGGATCGATAGACAACGACTCGGCGAGTACTCGTTCGGGCGTCTCCACCTCGGCGTACGACACCGCCGGCTCGGTGAGGTCGATCAGTAGTTCGAAATCGAGTTGGGTTTCGCTGTCGTTTTTCACCGACAGTTCGTGGCTGCCTTTCGTCGGAACCGTTCGGTCAACGCTGAGTCTTGCGACATCACCGTCGTGATCGACGCTGGCCCGGTAGTAGATCAACGGGTCGGTCGTGATGAGATGCGTGTCCTCTGGATCAAGCACGTTCGGGAGGTAGAGTGGCGGCGTCGCCTCGTAAACGCCCTCCTCGATAGCAGCTTCAACTTCTTCTCTGGCCGCGGTCGGCAGGTTGGCAATCTGAATTCGCCACCGTGGACATCGATCAAACGACTCCGGACCCTGTAGCGGTGTCGTCGATAGATCCCGTTCCAAGCATCCGGCAAGACTCCCACAGATACCGATTCCGCTTGCTGTGGCAAGGAACGTTCGACGCTTCACACACCGCACTGATCGACCTGACTGATAAGTGCTTTCGGGGGAGTGAGGGCCGCCGTGATCGACGGAATCTCCGCATACCAATTCCATCTGGTAGCCCCGTCGCCGGTCGACAGACGGGCTCGTTTTTTATTGACGGTCCGGTGGGATCAAGGAGATGGAGCCGCTCGTGATCGCTACCGTCGACGGGTACGTTCGTTTCGATACCTTTCGGTCACGTATTGCAGAACGTCGTGTACTCTGCATCGAAGTCTCGTGGCGGGGGCTGCTGGAACCGTGAATCCACATCCTTCGACGTGTAGGGATCTTCCAACACGGCCAACAACTCCTCGAATTTGGATAGATCCCCCGTTTCGAGATACGCATCCAGTGCCTCTTCAACCAGGTAGTTGCGAGGGATACACCGCGGATTGGCTTCCTGCATCAACTCCTCGTCCAAACCGACGGCAGCCAGCTTATTCCGAAGCCGTTCGAATTCTGCGGTCGCAAACACTGGGTCATCGAACGTACCGGGCGTCTCCAACTCGAGGAACGTATTGGTGTAGTCTGCGTTCGACTTCCGAAGCCATCCCAGGAACTCATCGACGAGTTCGTCCTCGCCATCCGAGTCGATTCCCAGCTTCTTCTGCATCATCGCGTAGTACCGCGCATCGAATCGGTCCTCGAATTCGTCTAGCTTGCCGTCGAGTTCATCGCGCGTGAGCGCCGACTGTCTACACAGCGGTTGGAGTGCATCTGCGAACCGTTCGAGGTTCCACCGCAGGATGGGTCGCTGGTTTCCGAACGCATACCGCCCACGCCTATCGATCGAACTGAACACCGTCTCCTCGTCGTAGTAGTTCATGAAGGCACAGGGTCCATAATCGAACGTTTCTCCATCGATACTCATGTTGTCCGTGTTCATGACGCCGTGGACGAATCCGACGCGCAGCCAGTCGACGACCATCTCGATCGACGACTCCACGACGGCATCGAAAAACTCCAGATACGTGCGATCCTTCGTCCGTAGCTGTGGGTAGTGTCTCTCGATAACGTAATCGGTGAACCGCTGTAGTTCGTCGGGTGCTTGACCTGCCACGTACTGGAAGGTCCCGTATCGAATGTGGCTGTTCATGACGCGGACGAGGATGGCCCCGGGTTCTGTCCGTCGTCGTTCGACCGTTTCGTCGGTTTCGACGACTGCCAGACTCCTCGACGTTTTGATGGTCAAATTCTGCATCGCGTACGAATACAGGTACTCTCTGAGCATCGAACTGACAGTCGCGTTGCCGTCACCTCGTCCGGAGTACGGCGTTCGACCAGCCCCTTTCAGTTGGATATCGTATCTGTTCCCATCGTGTACGTGTTCGCCGAGTATCATCGCCCTCCCATCGCCCAAGACGGTGAAGTTCCCGTACTGGTGGCCTGCGTATGCTTGGGCGATCGGTTCTTCCAGACGGTCCTGGCCCGATAATACGTTGGCGTCGAGTTTCGCCGCATCCAATCCAAGATCAGCACACAGTTCGTCGTTGAGCAGCAAACGCTCGGGATCAGCGATCCGTTCGGGCGTTACTCTCGAATACAGGTTCGAGTCTAAACTCTTGTAACTGGTGTCAAATGAAAAGGGCATTTAGTTTCGTGCGAAGTTATTTTTCCTTCTTTAATAGGCTTATCTTTAGAAATGCTAAGAATCGATCGATTGGAGCGGTTCGACAGAGCTGTTATGTGGTTTCTCTCGACTTTCGTGGTGTGTGTTCTCGACTCACGACCGCCGGGGATTTATTCGGCATCGCGGCGTCTTCCCACCGGTATGGGAGATACGATCACGTGTCCGGAGTGCGGCGACGAGGCGGAATCGATGGAAGAACTCGAGGCAGCACACAAACGCGAGATTCCGGAGTTCGACGCCGACGAGGACGGCGAATTCAACCTCTTCGGGAAGAAGGATCTCTTTCTGTGTAAGAGCTGTCGGAATCCACTCGGCGTCCGTCGCAACTGACGATCACAGACGCCACACTGCCCTTATAAATGTGGAGCGATGCGGCGGTGATCAGATCACTCACAGTCCGGGAACGACACGGAAGACGAACAACAGGTAGTACGCGGAGACGACAACCAACACCAGTCCGACGAAGCGATTGATGCCGTTGCTGTGCCGAGCCAGCGTCCGGGTCACCTCCTCGCTGAACGGCTGTGAAAGCAGCGCAAACGCCAAAAGCGGTGCACCAATTCCGATTCCAAACGACAGGAAGGCAAGCAGTACCTCGATTTGGCTGTCGAAGGCGGGAAACACGACCGTCGTTCGTGAAAAAAACAGCGCGATGAGGCCCGGATTGCAGGGAATGATGATCGCTCCAAAAAAGAAGCCGTATCCGAACGCGGAGAGCTTTGGTCGGCTCGTATGCGGGGGTTCGACGCTGGGCAGCTTTCCGAATCCACCGGGAGCGACCAGTAGCACCCCACCGACGACCACGAGCAACGCGAACGCAACCGGTGAGACGGTTTCGACGGCCTGGTTGATCTGTTCACCGAGGAGAGCCGTCCAGATCAGCCCGATCAGTCCCATGAACGTGACGACGCCAGCGACGACCAGCACGCCGAGCACCGCGACGGGAGTGGTCCGATCACGTTTACCCATCGAGCCGAGATAGGCGATAAACGCCGGATACAGTGGCAGTACGCAGGCTGCCGTCAACGGCGTTGCCACCCCGATCAGAAAGAACTCCAGCAGTGCTGCGGTCGTCGACGTCACCGCCCGACACACCCGAACGGTCCGACTCGTATCCCCATTCTGTGAGATCGGGAGACAGTGTTCGGTACCACGGTCAACAGGTCTCGTCGATCGCGGCTTCGAGTGCCGCCGGATCGGCGACCTTCGAGATGGTGTTCGTCGTTCCGCCGGGACAGACGACGATGATCGGCGACTGGGCCGACACCTGCACCTCCTGTCCGAACTCCTCGGTGAGCGCCCCGACGACCGGTTCCGGTGCGACGCCGACGTGCCAGGCCAGTCCTGCCTCTTCGGCATGGGCGGCGATGTCCTCCGGCGTGTCGTTCGGGTCGACGGTCAACTCGACGATCTCGATGTCGTCGCGACGCTCCCACAACGTCACGAACTCCGCCTGTTGGCTGGCACACGTCAGACAGTTCGAGGCGAACGTATGGAGGAGCGTCGGACGTTCGAACTCGGCGATGCTGAACTGTTCGCCGGTCGTCGTATCCTCGAGGGTTGCCGTCCGCCAGTCGCCCGTGCTGCTGTCGTCGTCGCTGCCGAGACAGCCGGCGGTGGCCACGACCGCACTCGCCCCGAGTGCCTGTACGAACTGTCGTCGTCGCTGTGTCGATCGATCGTTCTCTGTCATGACTAGTCAGGAAATTCCCGGGCCGATGTGTAACGGATCGGTCGACTCTTTGATCTCAGCCCAGTTTTTTTCGGCGGTTTCGATGCGCTCCTCGTGGTTGCGGAGCCAGCCCTGGTGAATGCTCGGCGTGAGGTTGAAATAGAGGTCGCCGTCGAAGATGTCGAACGCCTCCGGATGCATCCCGTCTTTGTACCCGTTGCCGACACCCAGCGAACAGTAGCCGCCGAACTCCGGGAGATACGACTCCGGATCGGCAGCGAATACGTCGCGGTTTCGTTCGGAGGCGAACCGGAAGGTGACGCCGTCGTACTCCTGTTCGTGGGCCGGTGACCCCTCGACTGGACGCTCCGCTTCGAAGTAGGCGACGAGGTCGTAGCCGTGGATCACGACGCCGTCGAGGTCCGTGTTCCACCGACCTCTCGCGGAGAAGAGCCCTTCCGGTCCCTCGACGACGTGTGGGGCGTCGGGGTCGATTTCGAAGCCATCTCCGCCGCTGCGATCGGCTTCGGCTGTCGGTGTGTTCGTCGATCCGTCGGTATCTCCACCGTTCGAGCCGGCTTCGAGACACCCGGCCACGGGGACGACGGCGGCACCGGTGGCGAGCAGGAACCGTCGTCGATTCATGGGCATCGATCGGGCCGGTCCGGTAGCGATTCCGATCGGTCGAACGATGCCGTGGCGTCGGTTCGCGGAGCCATGAGGTTGCTGTGCAAATTCGTATCGAACGACCTCCGACGCGATATTAATAATTGCTCGGGCATGCGATAATAATACACAAACGCAGAAGCGGTGTTCCCCGCGGCAGGTGATTTATATACCCGCTGGAGTTCTCCGCCGCTTACTCCCTGTCTTCGCCTTCTAGTGCCGCCTCCTGTAGCTTTCGGCACCGCTCGGAGCCGACCTCCAGGTCGGGGACCTCCGTCGGATTGTTCTCGTCGTCGACGGCGACGAAGACGAAGTAGGAGTCGGTGGTCTGTTCGCGTTCCCCGGTCCGTGGGTCCTCGTGAAACGCCTGCAGTCGGACGCGGATGCTGGTTCGGCCCGTCGCGTAGGCGTAGCCGACGATGACACAGGTGTCGCCCTTCGGGATCGGTCGCTTGAAGTCGAGGTTGTTGACGTAGGCGGTCACGCACGTCTCGCCGGCGTGACGCATCGCACAGATGGCACCGATCTCGTCCATCCAGTGCATTATCCGACCGCCGTGGGCCGAATCGTAGTTGTTGGTGTCGTTCGGTTGGATGCGCTCTCTGTTCTCGATGTGAGTGTCGCTGATCGTCGCCACGGGTTCCCTTGGCGGTCGGGAACAAAACGGGTTGTGCCGACGGCGGTTGTTGGGACGGGCGTTCTCCGTACCTGTCAGTCCCGGTGTCAATGTCTGACGCACCTTTATACGGACGCAGAAGCCCTGTACGTGTATGGCCGGCAACCGAGTCGAGGAACTCGAAACGAAGGTGCGAGAGCTAGAGGCAACCATCGACGGACTGACCGACGAACTCGTCGAGACCAAAGAGCGGCTCCACGAACTGGAGAAGACGACGGATGCCGCCGATCCGCTCGCTTCACCCGGGGAATCCGAGCCCGAGGCGGCCGCCGACGAATCGGACGCAGCCGACGAAACGGAGGCGTCGGCCGAAGAGGGTATGACCGACGAGGACGAGGACACGGATAGCACCGGGACGGACGACATCATCGTCGCCTGATCGGGCTGCTGTCGCCCCCATGCACATCAAAGAGCTCGTCTTGGACAACTTCAAGAGCTTCGGTCGGAAGACCCGCATCCCGCTGTACGAGGACTTTACGACCATCAGCGGACCGAACGGCTCCGGGAAGTCGAACATCATCGACTCGATTCTGTTCGCGCTCGGACTCGCTCGAACCTCCGGGATCCGCGCCGAGAAGCTCACGGACCTCATCTACGACCCGGGTGACGGCGGCTTCGACGGCACCGAACGCGAGGCGACCGTCGAGGTGATACTCGACAACGCCGACCGGACGCTCACCCGAGAGCAGGTCGTCTCCGCGGCCGGGACCGAGAAGGTCGGCGACGTCGAGGAAATCGCCGTCCGACGACGGGTCAAACAGACCGACGAAGACACCTACTACTCCTACTACTACCTCAACGACCGCTCGGTGAACCTCTCGGACATCCAGGATCTGCTCGGACAGGCCGGGATCGCCCCCGAGGGGTACAACGTCGTGATGCAGGGCGACGTCACGGAGATCATCACGATGACGCCACGCGTTCGGCGGGAGATCATCGACGAGATCGCCGGCGTCGCCGAGTTCGACGCAAAAAAGGAAGACGCCTTCGAGGAACTGGAGACCGTCGAGGACCGAATCGGCGAGGCGGAACTGCGGATCGACGAGAAGCAGACCCGCCTCGACCGACTCGAAGACGAGCGTGACACCGCCCTCGAGTATCAGGACCTCCGCGAGGAGAAAACGGAGTACGAGGGGTATCTGAAGGCCGCAGAACTCGAGGACAAACGCGAGGAACTGGAGACAGTCGAGACGCGTTTGGAGGAACAGAAGGCAGAACTCGAAGCAGAACGGACCGAACTCGACGAACGGCAGGGCCGCGTGACGCGTCTCGACTCGGAGCTGTCGGATCTCGACGCCGAAATCCAGAAAAAAGGCGAGGACGAACAGCTCACGATCAAACGGGAAATCGAGGAGGTCAAAGGCGAGATCAGCCGACTCGAGGATCGGATCGAGACACAGCGCGAGCGGATCGACGACGCAGAGGCGAAACGTCGAGAGGCCTTCGTCGGCATCGACAAAAAGACGGAGAAAATCGAAGACCTGGAGGCAGACATCCGCGACCGAAAGGTCGAGAAGTCGTCGCTGAAGGCCGATCTCGTCGAGAAACGCGAGGCACTCGCCGAGGTAGAAGCCGAAATCGAGTCCGTCGACACCGAGTACGAGTCGATCCGCGACGCGCTGACGGAGGCCCGCGAGGCGTTACAGCAACAAAAAGACGAGCGGAACGAACACCAGCGGGAGAAGGATCGGCTGCTCGATTCTGCCCGTCGGCGTTCGAAACAGAAGCGGGACCTCGAATCCGAGATATCGGATCTCGAAGACGAACTGCCGGAGATCGACGCCGAGATATCGGATCTCGAAACGGAACGGAAGAAAGCCGAGACGAACCGCGACAACATCGAGGCGGTCGTCGAGGACCTCCGGGATGAAAAGCGGGAGCTGACGGAGCGGATCGACGAGATCGACGACGAACTCTCGGCGGCACAGGCGGAGTACGCCGAACTGGAGGCCAAGGCCGACGAGGGTGGCGGCAGCGGCTCCTACGGTCGGGCGGTGACGACGGTTCTGAACGCCGATTTCGACGGCGTCCACGGAACTGTCGGACAGCTCGGTGGGGTCGATCCGGAGTATGCGACGGCGTGTGAAACGGCTGCCGGCGGTCGGATGGCGAACGTCGTCGTCGACGACGACGGAGTCGGACAGCGGTGTATCGAACACCTGAAATCCCGAAACGCCGGTCGTGCGACCTTCCTTCCGCTGTCGGAGATGAACCGCCGGCCGCCGTCGTCGCCGCCACAGCTGCCCGGTGTAGTCGATTTCGCCTACAACCTGATCGATTTCGACCCGGCGTACGACGGAATCTTCGCCTACGTCGTCGGCGACACGCTCGTCGTCGAGGACATGGAGACGGCCCGCGACCTGATGGGCGAGTATCGTCTCGTCACGCTCGACGGCGAGTTGGTCGAGAAGTCGGGGGCGATGACCGGTGGCTCGAAGTCCGGATCGCGGTACTCCTTCACGAAAAGCGGCAAGGGCCGCCTCGAACGGATCGCGGAGCAGATCACGGAGCTGGAAACCGAAAAGCGAGATCTGCGCGAGGAGCTCCGCGGCGTCGAGGATCGACTCGACGATGCCCGGGACAGACACACGGCAGCGACGGAATCGCTCCGGGACGTCGAGTCGGATCTCGAAGGGACCCGAGAGCGGCGTCGGGCGGTCGAAACCGAAATCGAGGACAAACGGACCGAACTGAAAGACATCGAGGCAAAGCGCGACGAACTGCAGGCGGAAATGGAGTCGATCGAGACGCAGATCGAGGAGAAAGACGACGAAATCGAGACGCTACAGGCCGAAATCGACGATCTCGAGGCGGAGCTTGCGGATTCGGAGATTCCGGAGCTGACCGATCGGGCGGAGGCGATCCGCGAGGAGATCGACGATCTCGAGGACCGCATCGACGACATCGACGGCGATCTCAACGAACTGCAGCTCGAAAAGGGGTACGCAGAGGAGGCAATCGAGGAGCTACACGACGACGTCGAGGAGGCACAGAACCGCAAGGCGGCGGCCGAGGAGACGATCACCGAACTCGAAGCCAAAATCGAGGACAGAGAAGCGACACTCGAAGAGAAGGAAGCCGCAGTCGAGGAGTTGGAAGCCGAACTGGCAGAGCTGAAGGAACAACGAGAGGAACTGCGGGCCGAACTGCGGGCCGCCAAGGAGGCCCGCGACGAACAGCAGTCGGTCGTCGACGCCTGTGAGTCGGCCATCGAGGAGCTCTCGGAGGACAGCGAGCGGCTGACGTGGGAGATCGATGAACTCGAATCCGCGGTCGGGGAGTACGACCCCGAGGAGATACCCGATCACGACACCGTGACGGCCGAGATCGACCGCCTCGAATCGGCGATGACGGAACTGGAGCCGGTGAACATGAAGGCGATCGAGGAGTACGACGAGGTCGAGACCGAACTCGAGGATCTTCGGGAGCGCCGCGAAACCCTCGTCGAAGAAGCCGACGGAATCCGAGAACAGATCGCGGAGTACGACGCCCGGAAGGTCGAGACGTTCATGGATTCCTTCGAGGCGATCAACGAGCAGTTCGAGGACATCTTCACGCGGCTCTCGAATGGATCCGGGAAACTCGTCTTAGAGGACCCGGAGGAGCCATTCGAGGGCGGACTAACGATGAAAGCCCAGCCCGGCGACAAGCCGCTGCAGCGGCTCGATGCGATGTCCGGCGGCGAAAAGTCACTGACGGCGCTTTCGTTCATCTTTGCGATCCAGCGACACAACCCTGCGCCGTTTTACGCGCTCGACGAGGTGGACGCCTTCCTCGATGCGGCGAACGCCGATCGGGTGGGTGAGATGCTGGACGAACTCTCGGAGTCGGCACAGTTCGTTGTCGTTTCCCACCGCTCTGCGCTGTTGGAGCGCTCCGAACGGGCGATCGGTGTGACGATGCAGGACGACAACGTCTCGGCCGTGACCGGGATCGACCTCTCGGCGGAGGTGGTCGCCGATGACTGAACCCCCGGCGGAATCGGTCGGGATTCCACTCGGGTCGGGGGCAGACGCCGACGCACCCGACGATTCCGAATCCGACGGCGGCGTCGAACCGGTCGAGTTGCTCGTCCAGCTGGCGGAGGACGGCGAGATCGATCCCTGGGACATCGACGTCGTCCGGGTGACCGAGGAGTTCCTCGACGCACTCGACGACGCCGACATCCGGGCCGGCGGTCGGGCGCTGTTTTATGCCTCGGTGCTCCTGCGGATGAAAAGCGACGCCATGCTGGAAGACGACGAGGAGGAAGAGGAGCCACCGGCGTGGGACGCCGACTTCGGCCCCGCCGACGGTGAACCACCGGAGCCGTCCGGCGACCCCGTCGCCGCTCTGGAAGACGAGATGGATCGACGCATCGAGCGAAAGCGTGCCCGCGGCACGCCACAGACCCTCGACGAACTCGTCCGGGACCTGCGGCAACGCGAGCGGGAGTCCTACTGGAAGCCCTCCAGAAGCTACGATACGACGGATTCGCCGAAGGGATTCGCCCGGGGAACGCAGACGCTCGATTACCACGGCGACGACGCCGCCCGGATGGAACGCGAACCGACGGCCGAGGAGGTGACGGAGCGAACCCACGACGAACAGATCGACGAAATCGTCAACGACGTCTACATCGAACTGCAGCGACAGTACGACGCCGGACGGGAGGAGGTGCTGTTCAGAGAGATCAGTTCCATCGGCGGGTCGACGGTCGATACGTTTCTCGGACTGCTGTTTTTGTCCCACCGTGGCCGGGTTCGACTCCGACAGGACGAGTTCTTCGGCGACCTCTGGATCGCCGACCCGGCTGCCGTCGGCGACGGCGAGACGGCGACGGCCGACGACTGACCGCAGCCTCCACCCGCCCTCTCGTGTGCCCCACGCCTCCGGAAACGACTGAAAAGCTAACAAAAAGCGACGGTATTTTACAGATATTCGAATCACCGGCGAAATATTTATATACTGTAATAGGGTACGGTATGTTACAACATGCCAACACCAGATCGCATTCAACAGCGGCTCGAGGAGACCGAGGGGCGGGTCGATCCCTCGGAGGTCGTCGACGCGCTGTCGTACGTCCGCGACGACGGACGACGCGTGATAGTAGAGCGCGACGAACCGTGAGACGGCCGTTTTTTGCGGTAGCCCAACTGTCGTCCCGATTTTTGTCGGCCGAGTCAGGGCTGGAACCGTCGAGTCGGCCCGCTGTGAGGACACGTCGGAGCAAACGTGTTTGTGGCTTCGGCCCCTACGAGAGGTATGGTCGAACTCGACACTGCGGTCGATCCCGATCGACTCGCCGAGCGGCTCCCCGATCCACCGGAGCCGTGGGTACGAAGCGACGACGGCGGTGGTATCGTCGAGTACCGGATTCCCGGCGACGACGGGGTCTGTGCGGCAGCGAAGCTGACGATTCGCCCTGACGTTCTGGGCGATTCGGCCGTTCGTCTCGACAGAAAACAGGGCTGTCGGAGCGCGGGCACGGACCGATTCGACGACCTTGCGACAGCCCTCGACGTGGTCGAGACCGAACTCGAGGCCTCGATCGAGTGACCGTTTATAAGTCGCGTTCGTCGCGGATCGCCGAGCGATCGACGTCGGCGGCGGCGTCGTAGCCGGCGAGTCCCATCGTCAGATCCAACTCGGAGATCGTGTTCTCTAGCACCCACTTCACACCATCGGCGCCGTCCATCGCCAGTCCGTAGGCGAAGGGACGCCCGAGCATCACCGAATCGGCGCCCAGAGCCAGTGCCTTGAAGACGTGTGAACCGCGACGAACGCCGCTGTCGAACAGGATCGGCGCCTCGTCGCCGACGGCGTCGACGACCCCCGGCAACGCCTCGATCGCACTTATCGATCCGTCGACCTGCCGGCCCCCGTGAGTCGACACCTGCACGGCATCGGCGCCGTGTTCGAGTGCGAGACGGGCATCCTCGGGGTGTAACACTCCCTTCAGGACGATCGGAAGGTCGGTGTTGTCACGGAGGAACGCCATGTCCTCCCAGGTGAGTGACTCGTCGCCGAAGATCTCGAGAAATCGGTCGACGGCTGCCTGAGGGTCATCCTCCGGCGGCACGTCGAGTGACTCCCGAAACGCCGGATCGGAGAAGTAGTTCGCCACACCGTCGCCCTCGAGGAAGGGGTAGTAGCCGCGTTCGAGGAGTCGGTCACGCCAGCCAAGCGTCGGTGCGTCGACGGTGAGGACGATGGCGTCGTAGCCGGCGGCCTCCGCTCGATCGAGGAAGCTTCGCGCGACCGCCCGATCCGAACTCCAGTAGAACTGGAACCACTTCGTCGTCTCCCCGAGTGCCTCCGCGACCTCCTCCATCGGCGTCGAGGAGAGCGAACTGAGGGTGAACGGAACCCCGAGTTCGGCACACGCCTCCGCCGTGGCGAGTTCCTTCTCCTCGTGGAGCAACGACTGGACGCCGAGTGGAGTGAGCATGAGCGGGAACGGATGTGTATCGCCCAGCATCTCGACGCTGAGATCCCGATCCTCGACCCCACGCAGCATCCGTGGAACGATCCGATACCGCGAGAAATCCTTGTTCCGATCGAAGGTTTCCTCGGTCCCGGAGCCGCCGTGGACGTACGCCTTTGCATCCTCGTCCATCGCCTCGAAGGCCCGCTCTCGAATCTCCTCGAATGCAACCGGATACTCCGGCGTCTCGCCGTCGTACATACCGTCACGATAGATCCCCCGGACGCGCTTGTTTCCGAATCCTGGTGTCTGCTCCGTGTCTGACATCATCGTTCGTTAGATCGGGTGAAATAAGCACCCGCCGTATCCCTGCGGGGATTTCCGATTGCGGTATGTTCTCATGGGCCGATCACGGAAGGACACAGACTTTTTGTGCCCGATCGCGCTGTATCGGTTGATGCACACAGCACGACTGGCGGCGACGACCCGTCGCCTCCGGACCGGCCAGACCGATCTCGGAGCGTATCGACAACGACTCGTCGAACGGTTCGAGTCGACCGAATCGACGATCGAAAGCTTCCTGCCGGAGACCGACAGGTGGGAGCGGATCGCAGGCGAGATCGACGCACTGGAACAGCGGTATCCCGATCCCGGCGAGCGTCCGTCGCTGTTCGGCGCACCGGTCGGGATCAAGGATATCATCCACGTCGAGGGTTTCGAGACCCGGGCCGGGGCCTCGGTTCCGCCCGAGGAACTGGCAGGGTCGGAAGCCGCCGTGATTTCGGCACTCGAATCCGCCGGAGCGGTCGTCCTCGGCAAGACGGTCACGACCGAATTCGCGTACTTCGACCCCGGGCCGACGAGAAATCCACACGACACCGACCACACGCCGGGTGGATCGAGCAGCGGTTCGGCGGCCGCCGTCGCGGCCGGCCTCTGTCCGCTCGCCCTCGGCAGCCAGACGATCGGATCGGTGAATCGCCCGGCGGCGTTCTGTGGCGTCGTCGGCCTCAAACCGAGCTACGAGCGGATTCCGATCGACGGTGTGTTGCCGGTCGCGCCGTCGGTCGACCACGTCGGGTTCTTCACACAGACCGTCGAGGGGGCGCAACTCGCCGCCGGTGTGCTGTACGACGGGTGGCGCGCCGAGGATCGTCCGGGAGCCCAGCCGACGATCGGTGCCGTCGAAGGGCCGTACCTCAAGCAGGCGTCTCAGACGGGTCGGGACCACTTCGAACAGCATCTCGATGCGCTCCGGGCGGCCGGGTTCGACGTGCGTCGCTTCGACCCCTTCGACGACATCGAGGCGGTGAACGAACGCCACAATCGCCTCGTCGCCGCCGAAACGGCGCTGTCACACGACGAACTGTATCCGACATACGGCGAGACGTACTCCGCGGAGCTAACCGAACTGATCGAGGAGGGGCTGTCGGTCGAGACGGCGGGCCTCGCAAGCGCCCGCGCCGGCCGACGGAGGCTACGGGAGGAACTCCACGCGTCGATGGACGACCACGCGGTCGACGTGATCGTCAGTCCATCGGCTCCGGGGCCCGCCCCAAAAGGGCTCGATTCGACGGGTGATCCGGTGATGAATCTGCCGTGGACGCACTCGGGGCTGCCGACGATTTCGATCCCGGCTTCGACGACCGACGACGGGTTACCGATCGGTCTGCAGTGTTCGGCGCGCTTCGGGTACGACGAGTGGCTGCTGTCCTGGAGTGAGTCGATCGAAACGGCGCTTTCGAACTCCGGCTGACTACCGATCCAGAAGCAACGACAGCCGCTGTTTCGTCGCCGCATCGATCGCCTCCGCCGGCGTCTGTACGGCCGTCGACAGCGCACTCTGACAGTCACAGTCTCGCTTTTTTCCGTGGGCCTCGATCGCGGCCGACAGCACCGACTCCATCGATTCGGTGTTCGCGGCGGCGTGTTTTCGAACCGTCTCGACTGAGACCGTCTCGTCGTCGTACCAGACGTCGTAGTCGGTGACGCCACACAGCGTCCCGTAGCAGAGTTCGGCCTCGCGGGCGAGGTGTGCCTCCGGGACGGTCGTCATCCCGATCACGTCGAAGCCACGGGATCGATAGAACTCGCTTTCGGCCTGCGTCGAAAACGACGGACCGTCGATACAGACGTACGTCCCCCCCGATCGTACGTCGGCCCCCGTCGCCGAACCGCCGGCTTCGAGTTCTTTGCGGAGGTGCGGACAGTACGGGTCTGCCATCGAGACGTGGACGGCGACTCCATCGCCGAAGAAGGACCGGGGGCGGTCTCGGGTTCGGTCGAACAGCTGATCGGGAACGACGAGCGTTCGCGGCGGGAGGTCCTCACGAAGGCTGCCGACGGCGTTCGTCGCGAGCACCGATTCGACGCCGACGGCTTTCAACGCGTAGATGTTTGCCCGATACGGGACGTGTCGCGGATCGAGGGTGTGGTCTCTGCCGTGGCGGGGCAGGAAGGCGACCTCGGTTCCGTCGAGGCGACCGACCTCGATCGGTCCACTCGGGTCGCCAAACGGCGTCTCGACGCGCCGCGTCTCGGTGTCTTCGATCCCGAGAGCGTCGTACACCCCGCTGCCGCCGATGATGCCGATCATGTCCGCGCCTTCGGCCGCCCGCGTCTTTGATCTGTCTGCTATCAGATCACGATCCCGGACTGCAACAGGACGATCAACCCGGTGAGAAGCGGGATCGAAAGCAGTGTCGTGACGAGGACGGAGGTGCTGATGAACTCGGGGACGCTCAGCGCGTCAGTGCCGGCGTCGCCGGCGAACTCGACGACGAGAATCAACGGCGTCACCGCGGCGGGCATCGCACACTCCAAGACGAACACGCGTGCGACAGTGGGGTTGTCGAAGCCGACGAGCAGCGCGATCCCGAGGCCGACGAGCGGAGCAACGCCGAGGCGTAACGCCGTCGCCGTGCCCGTGCTCTTCAGCGCGGAGCCGTAGTCGGTCTGTGCGAGTTGAATCCCGAGGATGAGGAGCATGACCGGAATCGCCGAATCGCCGACCAGACCGACCGCTTCCATGCTCGCTGCGTTTGCCGGCGGGACGACGTCGAGCCAGCGGGCGAGCAACGCGGCGCCGACGGCGTAAACTAGCGGAATTCGAAACACCTTGTCGATCCCGGCGAGTCCCGACGCGCCACCGGAGCGGGAGGCGACGTACACGCCGAGTGTGTACATCATCACCGCCTGAACCGACAGGAACAGCACCGCTGTCTGGCGGCCGACGTCGCCGAAGGCGAAATCCGAGATCGGGATGCCGAGGTTACCGGAGTTCGAGAAGGCGGCGACGAGGATCAGCGCACTCACCATCGGATCCGAATCACCGGAGAATCGACCGACGATCTCACCGATGACCGCCATCACGACCGAGAACACGACGACGCCGGCCGTCACCCGGAGGATCGCACCACCCGAAAGCTCCGTTACCGCGAGGCTGTGGAAGACGAGCGCCGGTGCGAGGACGTACACAGTCGCCGTGTTGAGTGGCCCGACCGCGACGTTTTTCTTCCGGCCGAGAACGAACCCGACGGCGGCGATTGCCATGACCGGCAACACCGCCGATCCGAACACGCCGAGGAGGCTCACGGAGGCGTCCCCCGATCGAGGCTGATCACGACGAAAGCGTCCACCTGTCTCCGTCGACCGGTTCGATTATTTCCCGACGCTGCATCTCCTCTAGGACCTCTCCGAGGCGACCGGGCTGTGCGACCTCCAGTTCGATTCGTCCGATCCCGTGACGTTCGGAGAGGCGTCTCTGGAGTTCCGCGGTGTCGAAGGTGTTGGCGTCTGCCGACTCCATCACGCCGGTCAGCAGGTCGATCATGTCCTCGATGAAGTTCCAGGGATAGACGACCCAGACCCACTCCTGTAACCGCTCGCCGACGAAATCCGGCTCGGTCGTGCTCGTCTCCAGCAACTGGAGTGTCGCCGTCTTGACCGTTCCGACGTCCTGCTTTCTGACGTACGCCTCGGCTCGTTCGATCGACTTGCCGGTGTCGGCGATGTCGTCGACGATCAACACGTCCTTGTCCTCGAGACTTCCGGCGGCGAGTGGATACCGTATCTGTGGCTCGGATGTCTTCTGTCCGGTTCCGACGTAGTGTTCCATCTTCAGACTCAGAAGGTCGTCCAATCCGAGAAAGTCACAGAGACAGCGCCCGGCGAACCAGCCGCCACGGGCGAGGGCAACGACAGCGTCAGGTTCGAAGGACGACGCTCGAACGTCTCCGGAGACGCTTCGGGAGAGGCTGTAGACGTACTCCCAGTCCGGAACGACACAGTCGAACTCCTCCGGGAGGTCGCTCATGTTTCGAGACACAGTGCCATCGTCCTTTAAGTAATCGTTGTCCGATGTGTGGGTATGGACAGCCGACGAACGCTCGTGGTCGACGCCTTCTGTTCGGAGCCGCTTTCGGGTAACCCCGCCGGCGTCGTCCCGAACGCCGAGGGACTGACAGCCGAACAGATGGGAAACGTTGCCCGCGAACTGAACGCGAGTGAAACAGCCTTCATTCTCCCCGCCGAGGATGCCGTCCGTCGCCTTCGGTTTTTTACGCCGACCCGGGAGATCGATCTCTGTGGCCACGCGACCGTCGCAGCCCTCTCACACCTGTTCGAGGACGGCGCGATCGAGGCCGGGACTCACTCGATCGAGACGGCGGCCGGGGCGATCGAGGTCGACGTCGATCCGGACGGAACGGTCTGGATGCACACAGAACAGCCCACAGTCGAGACCGTCGACGCCGATCTCGATCGGATCGCCGCTGCACTCGGTGCCGATCCGGCGACGCTCCGGGACGTCGGCTCCGACCTCCCGGTCGCCGTCGCCACTGCCGGTGTGTCGTTTCTCGTCGTCCCGCTGAACTTCCTGTCGGCGGTTTCGGGACTCGATCCCGATCTCGGGGCGATCACAGACCTGTCGGCTGAGTTCGACGTGACGGGACTCTACGCCTTCAGCTTCGATGCGCTGTCGCCCGACGGGACGTTACACGCTCGCATGTTCGCTCCCGCCGCCGGAGTCGAGGAGGATCCCGTCACCGGGACCGCGTCCGCTGCCGTCGGTGCGTATCTCCGTTCCGTCGGGGCCTTCGACGGTGATCTTCCCGAGGAGATGGTGTTCGAACAGGGACACTTTATCGACCGTCCGGGAACGGTCCGGGTTCGGGCCCAGGACGACCCCGTCGTCGTCGGCGGCGAGGCGACCACCGCCCTCGACGGCGAACTGTTCGTTCCGCCCGTCGACGACGACGGAATCATCGAGGCGTGAACTTCGGATCGGTCCGTGGACCGCCTCGTGCGGAACGCATATTTTGAGACCGTTCGATACCTTCTTTATTACCCTCGCAGTTACTTGGGACACGATGGCTGTACTCTGGCTGGACGAGATTGACGCCGACGATATCGGGCTAGTCGGTGGCAAAGGGGCTTCTCTCGGTGAGATGACTGCGGCGGGGCTGCCGGTACCGCCGGGATTCGTCGTCACCGCGGGAACCTACCGCACGTTCCTTGAGGAGGCCGGCATCGAAGACGAGCTCTTCGAGGCGGTCGACATCGACTCCGACGACTCCGCCGCCCTCGCCGAGGCCGAGGCCGCAGCAAAGGAGTTGATCCTCGAAACACCGCTTCCCGACCCGGTACGCCAGGAGATCCTCTCGACGTACGACGGCCTCGACGACGGTGAGGCCTTCGTCGCCGTTCGATCCTCGGCCACGGCAGAGGACCTTCCGAGCATCGCGGCCGAGGAATCTGCCCTGCTTCGGGTCGACGGTGAGCCGGTCTTCGGCCGGATGGAGGAGATTGCCCCCCTCGACTGTGGTCGCCAGACGGTCGAGGTTCCTGCGATGACCGACGACGGAATCGAGTGGGCCGAGGCCGACCGACTGTACGAACACGACGCCGAATCGGAGACGTTACACCGGATCACGACGGCAACCGGGCGACAGATCACCGTCACGCCGGATCACTCCCTCGTCGTATTGAACGAGGACACACTCGAGCCGGAGACGGCATGCATCGAGGATCTCGACGGCGACGAGATGGTTCCAGTCGTCCGTGATCTCCCATCGATGGACACCGATCGACACACGATCGACGTGACACAGTATCTCTACGGCGAGGACGTGATCCGTGCCGACGGTGGCGTCATGATCGACAACGACAGTTCGAATGCGTCGATCCAGCAGTCGCTGCCGCAGACGATCGATGTCGACGAGGACTTCGCCTACTTCCTCGGTCTGTACGTCGCCGAAGGGAGTACCTACGAGCCGGATCACGAGATTTCGATCACGAACACCGACGAGGAGATCCTTGACCGAGCGATCGACGTCATGGATCGATTCGGCCTCTGGAACGAGCAGGCGAAAAACGGCCACTCCTATCGGTTCCACTGCAAATCGCTGGTCCGATTCCTCCACGCCGTTGCGGGGGCCCCGGATTCGACTGACGGCAAGGGCCGACTCGCAGGCAACAAGCGCGTTCCGGAGTTCGTCTTCGGCTGGGACGCCGATCGGATCGGTGCGTTCCTCCGTGGCTGTTTCGACGGCGACGGAACGGTCGGTAGTGAGATCAGCTACGCGACAACCTCCGAACGGCTCGTCGAGGGACTGTCCCGACTGCTGGAACTGCTCGGCGTCGACTATCGCATCGGCGAACGCGACGGCGACGGCGAGTGGAGCGACTCCTACCGCATCCACATTCCGGCCCGCGATGCCGAGCGATTCGCCGATCTGATCGGATTCGACTCGGCGGCGAAACGAGACGAGCTACGGGAACTGATCGAAGACCACGAACAGAAATCCTACCACCCCGAGTTCGCACGAACGATCACCGTCTCTCCGGAACTCTCCGGACGAATCCGAGAGAAATTCGAGGAAACGCTTCCGACCGAGGACGTCACCGTCGCACACTGCCCCGATTGCACGGACGAAATAAACAAATCGAGTCCCTACGACGGCCGGAGCCGGTGGTACTGTCCGGCGTGTGGTGCGGCCTACTACGAGGACGAGGTGGAGTTCCGGACGGAATCGCGCTACGACGGCCGAGACGACGGCGGCCGATTCGACACCGGAGAGAGCCCGTGGAACAAGGGCCACCTCAGCGGCACGTACAGCCAGAGCCGATTCGACGAACGGCTCGAGGAACTGGGCGTCGACTCGATGACCTTCGACGACTCACTCGCGTGGGAGCCGATACAGGACATCGAGACGGTCGAGTACGATGGGTCGGTGTACGACTTCTGTGTGCCAGACGCAGAAAACTTCGCGGCGGGCCGTGGCAGCGTGATCACCCACAATACGGCCTCCTTCGCCGGCCAACAGGAGACGTTTCTCAACATCACCCGCGAGGACCTCGTCGAGCGAGTCAAGCAATGTTGGGCGTCGCTTTTCACCCAGCGGGCGATCTACTACCGCAACGAGCAGGGGTTCGATCACAGCGTCGTCGACATCGCCGTCGTCGTCCAGCGGATGGTCGACGCCGAGAAGTCGGGCGTGATGTTCACCTCCCACCCCTCGACCGGCGATCCACAGATCATCATCGAGGCGGCCTGGGGACTCGGTGAAGCGGTCGTCTCGGGGTCGGTGTCGCCGGACAACTACGTCGTCGACCGCGAGACACGGGAGGTAATCGACGTGACGGTCGCCGACAAGAAGATGATGATGCTCAAAGACGAGGAGACGGGCGAGACCGTAGAGCGGGAGGTGCCGGAGGACAGACGCAAACAGCAGGTGTTGACGAACGAGGAGATCGAAGCGCTCGTCGAAATCGGCGAACGCGCCGAGGACCACTACGGCGAACCACAGGACGTCGAGTGGGCACTCGTCGGCGGCGAGGTGTTCATGCTGCAGTCCAGACCGATCACGACGATCGCCGACGACGACGGGGACGAAAGCGAGGAGACCGACGTCGAAGACGTCGAAGACGCCGAGGACGGTGACGTGATCCTGCGCGGACTCGGTGCCTCTCCGGGCATCGTCTCCGGTCCCGTTCGGACCGTCAAAAAGCTCGATCAACTCGACAAGGTCGGGGACGGCGACGTCCTCGTCACCGAGATGACCACCCCGGATATGGTGCCGGCGATGAAACGCGCCTGCGGGATCATCACAGACGAGGGTGGGATGACGAGTCACGCGGCGATCATCTCGCGTGAACTTGGCGTTCCCGCCGTCGTCGGCTGTGGCAACGCGACGCGACTGCTCGAGGACGATCAGCCGGTCACCCTCGACGGGGACAAGGGGACCGTCCGACACGGCAAAACCGAAGTCGGGAAGACGGACTCCGAGTCGACGACCGACACCTCCGCACAGCCGTCCGTGAAACCGATGACCGGGACGGAGGTGAAGGTCAACGTCTCGATACCCGAGGCCGCCGAACGGGCCGCGGCGACCGGAGCCGACGGCGTCGGACTGCTGCGGACCGAACACCTGATCCTCTCGACGAACAAGACGCCGAATCGGTACATCGAGGATCACGGCGAGGACGCGTACGTCTCGGAGATCGTCGACGGTGTTCGGCAGGTTGCCGACGCGTTCTACCCGCGACCGGTCCGCGTTCGGACGCTCGACGCACCGACCGACGAGTTCCGTCAACTCGAAGGTGGCGAGGGGGAGCCACACGAGCACAACCCGATGCTCGGCTGGCGGGGCATCCGCCGGAGCCTCGACACCCCCGACACGTTCAAACACGAACTGGAGGCGTTCCGCCGGCTGTTCGAGATGGGCTACGACAACGTCGAGGTGATGTTCCCGCTCGTCACCGACGGGGACGATGTCGCTGCGGCGCGTGACCTGATGGCGGAAGCCGGCATCGATCCGGAGTCCAACAGCTGGGGTGTGATGATCGAAACGCCGTCGTCGGCGCTTTCGATCGAGGAGATCATCGCCGAAGGCGTCGATTTCGTCAGCTTCGGAACGAACGATCTCACCCAGTACACCCTCGCCGTCGACAGAAACAACAGCCACGTCTCAGACCAGTTCGACGAGCTTCACCCGGCCGTGCTCAACCTGATCGAGATCGTGATCGAGGCCTGCAACGAACACGGCGTGAAGACGAGCATCTGTGGACAGGCCGCCTCGGAGCCGGAGATGGTTCAGTTCCTCGTCAACGAGGGCATCTTCTCGATTTCGGCGAACATCGATGCGGTCCACGACATCCAACACGAGGTCAAACGCAGAGAACAGCAGTTGATCCTCGATTCGGTGCGGTGACGCTGCCGTCGATACCGGCTGCCGGAGTTTGCTCCCATTTTGTCGAGTAGCGACCGTCGGCCGTCGCTCCCGTGACAACATTCAGTATCCGGTGTGTCGAAACGGCGGACGGTATGTCTCACATCGATGCAACCATCGACCGAAACGGCGGGGCGAGCGATGACTGAACCGACCGCACGCGACATCGGTCTGTCGCCGGCGGCGACCGACCCACCGGAGCCGATCGACCTCCCGCTCGTCGATCTCCACCAGCACACCCAGTCGCTGACGTGGAACGACCGCGAGAAGTTCGATCTCGCCGGATACGAGGCCGCGGTGATGATCGCCGCCGGATACTACTGGTCGCCGTATCGCCCGGTTGCCGCCGACGACGTCCGGTTTCTGTGGGACGATGCGATCCGACGCGCCCGAGCCTTCACACACCGGCACTTCTACGACCAGTACGTCGCCGTCGCCGTCCACACGTGGTCGCGGGTGTCGGACGCGGACGAACTGGTCGCTGCCCTTCCGGAGTACTGTGATCTCGAGGAGGTGGTTGCGATCGGCGAAACCGGCATCGAATCGACACAACACACGACCGAGTGGCCGCTCGACGAACAGAAGGCGATCGTCCGCGAGCAGTTTCACGTCGCCCGCGAGACCGACCTTCCGGTGCTTTTACACACGCCTGGATCGAGCAAAGGCGACGTCGATCCACGGGAGAGCCACAGCTACGAGGAGGGCAACCGGAACTTCACCGACCCGGTTTTGCGCACCGACACGACGAAAGCCGATGCCGTCGAAATCGACCTCGCGCTGGCCGAGGAGGTCGGGTTGGACGACGAACAGATCGTCGTCGACCACGCCGGTGAGCCGATCGTCGATCGGGTGCTCGGAGAGACCGACTGCTGGCTGGCCTACAGCGTCAGTGCGCCGTGGCTCCGCGGTATCGACGCCCGCGACGTAAAACGAGCGATCGATCAGTACGGCTCCGATCGGATCGTCGTCGACACGGACCTCATCGGTGCGATGCGCAACGACTCCTTCGTCCTGAAACGAACGGCGATGGACCTGCTGCGGTTGGGCGTCGATCGCGACGCCGTCCGTGACGTCGTCTACGAGAATCCAAAGCAGGTGCTCGGGATATAGCCGTCCCCCGCCGACTGCGGTCGTCGAATCGGACCTTTCTTTTGGATCTTCCCCGAAGCGGCTGTATGCGTCACGCCTTCGGGACCGTTCTTCTCTGTGTGCTTGCGGTCTCTGCCGGCTGTGCGGCGATCGTCGGTGACGACGACGCCGAACCGCCCGGCATCGAGGACGGTGAGTTGGTCGACGGCGAACGGCTGTTTTCGGCACACGCAGCGGCGGTGATCGACGACGGCGTCGAGTGGGAGTCGAACACTACCGCGACGGACCGTTTCGACGGTGAGTTCACCGAGGTGCGGCTCCAACAGCGGGTAACCGTCGATTCCGGCGGCGAGCCGTATTTCACCCAGGAGCTGCGGTCGGGGTTCACCTCGAGTCGACTGCTCGGCTGGGGGACGGTCGACGAACGCTTCCTGCTCGCGGAGTCTCCCGGCACGGACCCACAGGTCGACGAACGGGAGCCACTCGACGACTCGACACTCGCCGGCCAGTCGCCGCTTTCCGGGCCACTCTCGGCCCCACACGAGGTGATGGAGACCGAAACGCAGGACGACCGCACCATTCTGACGCTCTCCTCGACCGGTCAGCCGGAGAATTCGGCCGCGCTGCTCCCGGGTGACGCCGAGTCGATCGAGACCTACGGCTCGACGATCGTCGTCGACGACGACGGCCGGATACACGACCTCGAGGTCGAACTGACGTACACCCTCGACGGCGAGACATTCACGCTCACGCGAAGCTACGAAATCCGGTCACTCGGCGATCAGACGATCGATCGACCGGAGTGGGCCGAATCGTCGGACGACGGGTGATCGAGACGGCAAAAAACGACAGCGATAACCGGACGGATGCGCTCGAAACCGTATGCAGCGCGCCGAGCCGCAGGCGTTCGATCGGGTCCTATCGTCGATGTGTACCCGGCCGCATCCGGTTGCCAGGGAGGCGGCCGAATCGTTCCTCGGAACCAATCCGGGTGATCCCGACACCTACGAGACCGTCGCCGACCTCGAAACGGAGGCCGTCGAACGGCTGGGTGCGGTCGCCGGCCTCGAGGCGCCGTCCGGATACATCGCCTCGGGTGGGACGGAGTCGAACGTTCAGGCGGTTCGGATCGCACGGAATCGCGCCGAGACGGACCGGCCGAACGTCGTGGCTCCGGCCTCGGCACACTTTTCGTTCAGCAAGGCCGCCGAACTACTCGATGTCGAACTCCGGACGGTGCCGCTTTCGGCGTATCGGATGGATCTCGACGCGGCGGCGGCGTCGATCGACGAGGACACGGTCGCCGTCGTCGGCGTCGCCGGAACGACGGAGTACGGCCGCGTCGATCCGATCCCGGCCATCGCGGATCTGGCCGCCGACGCCGACGCGCTCTGTCACGTCGACGCCGCCTGGGGTGGATTCGTCCTCCCCTTCGAGGATCACGACTGGAACTTTTCGGATGCACCGATCGATACGATGACGATCGATCCACACAAGATGGGGCAGGCCGCGGTGCCTGCCGGCGGGTTGCTCACCCGGAGTCCGGACCTCCTGTCCGAACTCGCAATCGACACCCCGTATCTCGAATCGACGTCGCAGGTGTCCCTCACCGGAACGAGAAGCGGTGCCGGTGTCGCCTCGGCGGCGGCCGTGATGGCCGAACTGTGGCCCGATGGCTACCGCGAACAGGCCCGACTGTCGGCATCGAACGCGTCGTTTCTCGCCCGCGAACTCGAGGCGCGTGGCTTCGACGTCGTCGATCCGGTGCTTCCGATCGTCGCCGCCGGCCTTCCGGAGCCGCTGGTCACGGCGTTGCGCTCCGAGGGATGGCGGCTGTCGACGACCGAAGCCGGTGAGACGCGAATCGTCTGTATGCCCCACGTGACACGGGCCGTACTCGAGGAGTTTCTCGGGGCGATCGACCGGCTCCGAGGCTGATACTGCCGGCTGTAATCCCGTGAATATCATTTCGAGTGACTCGGCAGTAGATCGTCTAGAAAACCGGATTCCTGCCATTTATGTTTCAAATAGTTACAGCCGGCAGTATGAGCCGTCACCCGGCTGCTCGCCGCCTTTCGGTCCCTTCGGAGACCGAATCGAGACCCGAAAGAGCGATACACAGCCCCGACGAGTCGGAATCGACCGTAATCTGCCACCCGTGGAGTCGAGCCAGCAGCTGGGCGTTTGCGAGGACGACACCGACCTCTTCGCCGGCCTCGGAGCCGTAGTCGAACAGTCGCTCCGTGTCGTCGACCGAAAACGGCTCGCCGTCGCTTTCGATACACAACCGGTCGCCCTCCGAGACGACCGTGATATCCGTCGCCTCACGCTCTCTGTGTGCCCGAAACACGTGTTTGAAAAGCTGCACACACCGCGTCCAGTCTGCCCGTACCGTCCTGTCGACGTCGACACAGAGCGTACAGCCGTTGCCCTCCTCCCACGCCGCCAACAGCAGTTCTTCGAGTGAACACGTCTCGGTTTCCGTGATCGGCGTCCCGTATTTCGTCACCGAAATCAGGTCGTCGACGACGGTCTGGATCCGCCGTGCGGCCTCCAGTGCCGCCTCCGAATCGGCCTTTCTGTCCGTCGAGTGTGCCTCTTCGGCCAGCAACTGCAGTCGACCGAGAACGATCGTCAGTGGGTTCCGCAACTCGTGGGCCATCGCCTCCGTGAGGTCCTGCATCTGTCTCGTCTGCCCCTCGAGTTGCTGTCGGTGCCGTTCGAGTTCGGTGATATCAGACAGCACGTAGGCGGTCCCGACTGTCTGTGAGCCGAGTGTGATCGGCGTGGTGTAGTACTCGTAGATTCGGTCCTCGTCACCGCTTTCGAGGGTGAGCCGACCGGTGTGGTCTTCGATCGCCCTCACCCGTGGGACGGCCTCGAAAAGCGGCTTTCCGAGGTTCGATTTCAATTCCGGAAACAGTCGCTCTGCGCTTCGGTTGTACTCTGCAATGTGATTGCTGCTGTCGACGACGATAACCGGCTCGGTCAGTTGATCGAGTAGCTGGTTGCGTGCCGGCGTCCGAACGGTGAGAAACGTTTCCCGTGCGGTCGTCACGACGCCGATAGCGAAGACGGCCGTTCCGATCGGTTCGTAATAGAACAGAAACAGCGACTCGAAGTAGACCACGGACACCAACTTCGGAGCGATCGGGAAACAGAGTGCGACGGAGAGCAGCCCGATTTTGAACGTGTTGAACTTCGAGTTAGCGTACATTTCGAAGAGCATGTACAGCCCCACGGCAGCACCGATGTACGCGATCACTGTCCCGAGCCAGTAGACGACACCGACCTCGGGGGCGAAGTGAACGAACGGTTCGGCCACGATCGACGACCGAAAGTACGCCTCGTGGATCGGGTTCGTCAGCTTGAGGCCGACGATTGCGAGAAACAACAGCAACACCGGCGTCTGAAACCGACGTTCGCGGTGGTACGTCCGGCCGGTGTACGCCGATGCGAACCACAGCCAGGCGACGACGGTCGACAGCCCGACGACCAGTCCGACGATGTACAGCGACTGCACCGCCCACGAGGTCGGAAACAAAAGCAACAGGACGCTCGTCGCCCCCCAGATCCCCGACAGCAGGAGAAATACAACGAGCGGGCGACGGATGGTTTCGTCGTCGAAGGAGTTCGCTCCCACGGCCCCCCACAGACACCCGACGGTCGCGAACACGAACAACCCTACGTGTCCAACCAGCAGGCCGTTCATCGTTCGAGTCCTACGACCGGTGTGTTCTTAATTGTCGGCCCTGTCCTCGGCTGTGAAACCTGTCGGATCGATCGCTGCAGCAATCGCCGAGACCTCCGACTCTCGCGAACGCCGGCAGAGGGGATGTTACGTCGCACGCTGTAGTTCGACCACGAACACCGCTCCACTCGGCTCGTTGTCCTCGACCCAGATATCTCCGCCGTAACTCTCGACGAGGGAGCGGACGAGATACAGTCCGATTCCGGTTCCGGCACTTTCCAGCCCCTTGTTTCCCTTTCCGAAGATGTCCTCCTTCCGTTCGTCCGGGATTCCGGGACCGTTGTCCGCGACGCGAACCCGAATCCGCTCGTCGTCCGCCGAGGCAGAAACGGTCACCGTCGGCGCGTCCGTGTCGTTGTGCTGGATCGCATTCTCGAGGAGATTTCCGAACACCGATCCGAGCAACTCGTCTCCACGGACGCTCACCTCCGGCAGCGATCCCTCGACGGTCACCTCGGCGTCCGGATGCGACGATCGGACGGAGTCGAGTTCCTCGGTGAGCCGCCGTGTCAGCGGCTGAGTCACGTCCTCGCGGTCGGATCGGAGCATCACCGCCGCCAGATCCTTCGCGGTCGCCGTCAGCGCCACGGCGTTGTCCGTGCTTTGCTTGATGGTTTTTAAATACTCCTCGCCCTCGGCGTCGACGTGTTCCTCGAGCAGGTCCGCGTAAGCCCCGATCAACTGGAGGTCGTTCCGGATGTCGTGACGGAGGACTTCGTTGAGCGTCTCGAGGTCGTTTCGCTGTTCGAGGAGTCGCTCCTCGAAGTTCTTTTGTTCGGTGATGTCCCGACTCGTGGTGATGTAGCCCTCGATCGGGCCGGTCGATCCCGCCGACGTTCCGGTGACGGCGAGCCAGACCCACTCGTCGTCGTTCGTCCGAAAGCGAAACTCCACCTCGTCGTCGATGACGCCGGCTTCTTCTCTGAGCGTCTCGAACTGCTCCATGACGTACTGTCGATCCTCCGGGTGGACGTACTCGAGGATGTTCTCGCCGAGCATCTCCTCCTGTGACCAGCCCTTGACGTTCTCGCAGTTCGGGGACTGATACTGGATCGTGCCGTCGGCGGCGACGACCGTGATCACGTCGGATGTCTGCTCGATCAGCGCCCGATACTGCTCGGCGGTCAGTTCACCGAACAGCTGGTGGTCGTCTGCCATTTCCGTTCTTGATCAAACGGACGAGGCGGGTGTAGAAAATCGTTCGGACCCGATCACGCGAAAAAACGAGTGGACGGGTTTATATATGGGGTGGCGTAGGGTGGAGGCATGGGATCGGCTGTACTGCTCGGAACGCGAACCGGGGTGTTTCGGGCCGCTATCGACGCCATCGACGACGCGGTTCGGGTCCTGGATTCCGATCGCGTGATGCGGCTCCGGGCGTTCGACGACGGCGTCTACGCCGCAACGCGGAGCGGACTGTACCGCTCGGGGGACGACGGTCGGTCCTGGACGCGGATCGAGACGCCACGGCGGCGCGTCTCTACGGTGCACAGAGCCGACGGTGGCCGACTCTACATCGGGACGCGTCCGGCCGAAATATACGCGAGCGACGACGACGGGGCGAGTTGGACGTCGATGGACGGATTCGGGGACGGCGACCGGTGGCGTGCTCCGGGCAACGACGACGAGGCCACCCTTCGGGCGCTGACTGCGACGACCGGCCGACTGCTCGCCGGCGTCGAGGTGGGCGGCGTCTACGTGAGCGACGACGGCGGCCAGTCGTGGGTGGAGCGGTCACCACGATCGGCCGATGTCCACCACCTGCTCGTCGACGACGAACGGGTGTTCGCCTCGACCGGCGGTGGTCTGTACCGCTCGAGGAATCTGGGTCGAAGCTGGACGCGACTCGACTCTCGTCTCGACCACCGGTACTTTCGGGAGGCGACCGTCCACGAGGGGTGTCTGTACACCGCCGCGACCGTCGGTCCACCACCGTCGTGGGACGGGCCGCGAAACACCGACGCCGGGCTGTACGAATCCCACGACGGCGGCGACACGCTTCGGCCGGTCGAGTACGCCGGTGGCCCCGGCGAGTTCGTCCTCTCGTGGGCGACAGGGGCAAACAGCGTCTACGGTGGCACGACCGCCGGATCGGTCATCGAGCGGCAGTCGGGCACCTGGCTCGGGATCGGAAGCGTGCCGGCGGAGATCGCATCGATGACCATCCTCGGGTGAGTTCGACAAAAATCAGCGGTGTTTTGCCACTCGAAACCGCCTTGCTCTGTATGAGCGAACACGACGACCACACACACGAGCCGTTTCCGACGGAGACGCCGGCCGTCGTCACCTGTGGGCTGCCGTACGCAAACGGCGACCTTCACGTCGGCCACCTTCGGACGTACGTAAGCGGTGACGCCCTCTCCCGCGGACTGGAGACGATCGGACAGCAGGTCGCCTTCGTCTGTGGCTCGGACATGCACGGGACGCCGATCGCCGTCAACGCCGCCGAGGACGGCGTCTCTCCCGAGGCGTTCGCACTCGAGTACCACGAACAGTACACCGAAACCTTCCCGCAGTTCAACGTCGAGTTCGACAACTACGGCCACACCCACGACGAGACGAACACCGAACTCACCCGGGAGTTCGTCCGGTCGTGGATCGACGGCGATCACGTCTTCGAGAAGGAAATCGAGGTCGCCTACGACGCCGACTCCGGCCAGCCGCTGCCCGATCGCTTCGTCGAAGGGACCTGCCCCTACTGCGGCGAACACGCCCGCGGCGACGAGTGCGACGAGGGCTGTCAACGCCACCTCGAACCCGGCGAAATCGAGGACCCGGTCTCGACGATCACCGGCAATCCGGCCGAGTACCGAACCCGCCCACACAAGTTCCTCCGACTCTCTGACTTCCAGGAGTACCTCCTCGGTTTCCTCGATCGGCTCGAAGGGACCGACAACGCGAAAAACCAGCCCCGGGAGTGGATCGAGGGCGAACTGCAGGATCTCTGTATCACCCGGGATATGGACTGGGGGATCGACTACCCGGCCGACGAGCGGGACGACCTCGTCCTCTACGTCTGGGTCGACGCGCCCATCGAGTACGTCTCCTCGACGAAACAGTACTCCGAACGCGTCGGCAGCGACACCTACGACTGGGAGGCGGTCTGGAAGAATCACGCCGAGGGGGCGCCGCCGGAGGGTGGTGAGATCGTCCACATCATCGGCCACGACATCATCCAGCACCACACGGTCTTTTGGCCGGCGATGTTGCGCGGTGCGGACTACAACGAGCCGCGTGCGGTGATGGCGTGTGGCTTCGTCAACCTCGACGGCGACGCCTTCTCGACGTCCCGAAACCGGGCGGTGTGGGCCGACGACTACGTCGAGTCGGGGCTCCACCCCGACCTGTACCGGTATCACATCGTCACCGGCAGCGAGTTCGTCGCCGACGTCGACTTCTCCTGGAGTGGCCTCCAACAGCGGGTCAACTCCGAACTCGTCGGCACCCTCGGCAACTTCTGTTACCGCTCGTTGCTTTTCGCACAGCGAAACTACGACGGCACCCCCGACGCCGACGTGAGCGAGGCGGTTCGCGCGGAGATCGAATCCGCCTGTGAGGCGTTCCGCGAGGCGATCAACGACTACCGGGTTCGTGGCCTCGGGGAGGCGCCGCTGTCGCTCGCTCGCTTCGGCAACGAGTACATCCAGCGGAACGAGCCCTGGAAGCTCACCGACAGCGATCCGCGACGGGCCGAGCAGGTGATCCGTGACTGCGTCCAGCTATCGAAGGCGATTGCGGTGTTGATGGAGCCGGTGCTGCCGGGGAAGGCAGCGGAGCTGTGGAACCAGCTCGGTGAGTCCGGAACCGTCGGCGAGGCGACCCTCGATGCAGCACTCGAAGCGCCACCGGAGACCTTCGAGGAACCCGATGAACTGTTTGAGGGGATCGAAGACGACACCGTCGAGGAGCTGCAGGCACAGCTCGAAGCGCGAGTCGAGGCGGCCGAGGGCGGAGACGACACGGGAGAGACCGAGAGCGGAGACGATACCGAGGATGGCGATACGGACGCCGATCTCGAAGCGATCGCCGACGAGCGGGTGAGCTTCGAGGAATTCCAGGACCTCGACCTTCGGGTTGGCGTCGTCGAAACCGCAGCGCCGATCGAGGGCGCAGACGACCTGCTCCGTCTCACCGTCGACATCGGCGTCGAAACCCGGCAGGTCGTCGCCGGACTGCGTGGCCTCCACGACGTCGATGCACTCCCCGGGACGCGGGTCGTTCTCGTGGCGAATCTGGAGCAAGCAGAGCTGTTCGGCGTCGAATCCAACGGGATGATCCTCGCCGCCGGTGAAGACGCCGATCTGCTCACGACACACGCCGACTCGCCGCCGGGGACGAAGATCCGGTGATCGATTCCCCGACACGCCTTTGAGTGACGGTTTCGTATCACCGACGATGACCGGTTCAGGCGGTGACTCCGAGGTGTCGACGCGCTCCGTCGACGAATCGGCGGAGACAGACGAGGAGTGGCGGTTCTCCCTCGAAGATATCGAACGGCGGGAAGCAGAACAGGCGGCCGACGCCGAGACTGACGACGCCGAAGCGGCGGCCCCTCCGGAACCGGAGCCGCTCGAACCCGGAAGTCCGACGATCGAAGGGGTCGTGTTCTTCCTCCTCGGGGCTGCCGTTGCGATCTTCATCTTTTCGCGGCTGTTCGTCTGAGACGGGGTGATCCGGACGGTCCTGTCCACCCACGGTGGCCGAACGGTTAACCTATCCCAGCACTAACGGGGTGTATGGTCGAGGTCCTCGGC
Organism: Natronomonas sp.; assembly: GCA_040409725.1. GTDB lineage: Archaea > Halobacteriota > Halobacteria > Halobacteriales > Haloarculaceae > Natronomonas. Next base: position 6,135 of record JARWGK010000072.1, on the reverse strand, counting down.
TACTCGGTGCCGTTCCTGCTCGTGCTCATTGGGTCGGTGCTGATGATCATGGAGGCCTTCGCACCGGGGGCACACTTCATCGTCATCGGAATCGCCCTCCTCGTCGCCGGACTCGTCGGACTGGCCTTCGGTGGCGTCCTCGGTGCGGCGACGCCGCTGATCCTCGCAGCGGTGGTACTCGGTGCCGGTGGCGCCGCGCTGTACGTCTACCGGCAGTTCGACTTCTACGGCGGCAAAGGCGCCGGACAGACCAGCGATTCCCGGTCGCTGCAGGGCAAGACGGGCTACGTCACCCAGCGAGTCACCCGGAACGACGGCGAGGTCAAACTCGAAGGCGGGGGGTTCAATCCGTACTATCAGGCCCGCTCGCTCGACGGAGAGATCGAGGAAGGCCAGGAGGTGATGGTGGTCGACCCCGGTGGCGGAAACGTGCTCACGGTCGAATCGACCGCGGCGTTCGAAGACGAAATCGACCGCGAACTGGCTGCCGGACGGCGCGAGACCGAATCGGGTGACGAAGAGCGAGACCGCGATCCGACCGACCCGGATCGGGAACCGGCCTGAACACCGGTTGTGTGGTTTCACGGCCGACGGCGGCATCCTTTTGTGTGACTCGGCCGAACTGAGTGTATGCACGTTCCCCTCCAGCTCGGCGGCTCGTTGCTCCCGATCGTCGCCTTGCTGCTGTTGACGCTTGCGGTCGTCGCAGTGTATCAGGCCGTCGAGATCGTCGACGCCTACGAGAAGCGCGCGCTGACGGTCTTCGGCGAGTACCGAAAGCTGCTGGAACCGGGGATCAACTTCATCCCGCCGTTCGTCTCTCGAACGTACACCTTCGACATGCGGACACAGACACTCGACGTGCCGCGACAGGAGGCGATCACCCGCGACAACTCGCCGGTGACCGCCGACGCCGTCGTCTACATCAAGGTCATGGACGCAAAGAAGGCGTTTCTGGAGGTCGACGACTACAAGAAGGCCGTCTCGAATCTCGCCCAGACGACGCTGCGGGCCGTCCTCGGCGACATGGAACTCGACGATACGCTCAACAAGCGACAGGAGATCAACGCCAAGATCCGCAAGGAACTCGACGAACCGACCGACGAGTGGGGAATCCGCGTCGAGAGCGTCGAGGTGCGCGAGGTCAACCCGAGCCGCGACGTCCAGCAGGCGATGGAACAGCAGACCTCCGCCGAACGGAAGCGTCGTGCGATGATTCTGGAGGCACAGGGTGAACGGCGGTCTGCGGTGGAGAAGGCAGAGGGAGACAAGACGTCGAACATCATTCGGGCACAGGGTGAAAAGCAGAGTCAGATTCTGGAAGCCCAGGGAGACGCCATTTCGACGGTGTTGCGGGCGAAATCCGCGGAATCGATGGGCGAGCGAGCGATCATCGAGCGGGGAATGGAGACGCTCGAAGAGATCGGCAAAGGGGAGTCGACGACGTTCGTGTTGCCACAGGAACTCACGTCGCTGGTCGGTCGATACGGCAAACACCTCTCCGGCAGCGATACGGCGACACAGACGAACATGCTCGAAGGACTCGACTTCGACGAGGAGACGCGGGAGTTGCTCGGACTCGACGACATCGAGGAGATTCTCGGTCAACTCGACGACACCGAGGTGGACGTAGAGCAGATGGAACAGGAAGCAGAGGCGATCAAGGCCGGCGCCGATCCGACGGACATCAAGAGTCCCGACGAGGTGATAGAGGAGATGGACGCCGACGGTCCCGACGCGCCGGACATCGACGCGCCGGACGTCGATACCGGCGACGTGGACATCGATGCAGACGCCGACCTCGAAACCGAATCGAACTGACACCCGATGGACGAGATCGACCAGAGCAAACGAACGACACTCAAGCGATTTGCGGCACTCGGAGCGGCGACACCGCTTCTCGGCCGTTCCGAGGACACGAGCGACACCCGTGGTGCGATCGTCGGCTACCTTGCGACCACGCCCGGGGCCCACTTCTCGAAGCTTCGTGACGACCTCAAACTCGGAACCGGCGAGACACAACACCACCTCCGACGACTGGAGACGAGCGGCGACATCGAGACGATGAAAGACGGCGACTACCGGCGGTACTTCCTCGCCGACCGGTTTTCGGACTTCGAGAAACACGCCCTCGGCTACCTCCGACGCGAGACGCCACGACGGATGCTCGTCGCGCTTTTGTCCGATCCGTCGGCGACGGGAACCGATCTCGCCGCCGCCGCCGACGTCTCGCCGTCGACGGTGTCGAAGTACGCATCCGAACTCGCCGAGACCGGACTGCTGTCGCGCGACGACGGGTACGCGATCGAGCAACCGGAGACACTCCTGACGCTGCTCGTCAGATACGCCGACTCCTTCGGTCCGGCGGCCGTCGAACTCGCAGACGGTGCCGACTCACTGGTCGTGTACGATCCGTCGATCGACGGGTGAGGGGTCCGATCCGTTCAGCCGTCGATCGATCGGGTCACCTTCCAGGTCGTCCCCGAGGAGTAGCCCCACGTCTCGATTTGAATCTCGGTTGCGGCCGCCTCGACGGCCCGCATGTTCGCCCCCACTTCCTTCGCCGACATGTCGAGTTCCGCCCCGATCCCCCGCGATTTGAAGTACGTCTGTGAGCCACTCGCCTCGCGGAGGTACCCGAGGATGCGGCGCTGCTTGTCGGTGAGCTCGGCCACCGGTGGTCGGGTCGTGCTCATACGCGAAGGTACGTCTACAGTACAAAAGCCGGTTTGGTACGATCGGGAAACGCCTCGAGACGGCCGCTTTCCGGGACGATACGGCCGCGACACGCGTCGAACCACACACCGGCGTCTGGTGGTGGACGCCAGAGTGGTAGAGGATGGAAACCCGGCGTGGGATCGTCAGTCGATCACTTCACCGACGGCGAAGTTGGATTTCACCTCGGTCACCTCGATTTTCACGCGCTCACCGACGTCGGTGTCGGGGACGATGATCACGTAGCCCCGCTCGACGCGGGCGATGCCGTCTCCCTGCTTGCCGAGGTCCTCGATCTCGACGTACCGGACCTCGCCCGGTTCGACCGGTGGCTGCGGTTCGTCGCCGGACGGCCCTTCCTCGGTCGATCGGGACTCCGCCGGTGTCTCGTCGCCGGAGATCAGCGCAACGCGGTAGGTTCCGTCGGCCTCGATTGCGCCGGTGTCGATCTCCCGACGAGGGACCTCGACGACAAAACGGCCATCCTCCGCCTCGATTTCGGCACTGAACAGACATAGCAGTTTATCAGAGATTTCCATACGTCGTGGAAGGCTACATTCGCCGTCCGTATATAAAACCCACCGTAGTTACCGAACCGGACTCGCCGATCGTTCACCGTTCGTCCTCTCGAAGCCGAGAGCCGTCGGCCCGCTTTGGCCCCTCGGAATCGAAGACGACCAGTTCGTCGGTGTCGGTCGGCTCGTATCCCTCGACGACGGCGACTGCCTCCTCCAGTTCGCGGATCGTTCGCCGCTTGAGCGCGGCGGCGAGTTCCTCTGCCTCTCCTCGTGAGATTTCCCCTCCGAGGCCCTCACACTCGTGGGCGCGAACCATCCCCTCCTCCTGGACGACGGCACCCGAGGGCTCCGCGCCGCCGTCGAGTGCCACGCTGAAGGGATACGTTCGACAGATCAGCGGCCGGGAGTCGTGAACCGTACATCGGCCGACGCCATCGTCGGACTCTTCATAAAAGGTGCAGTCGCCGCAGTCGTCGACGGCGAGTGCCCACTCGAAGGTCTCGCCGTCGGTTCCGTACGGCATCGGGCGGGCAACGTCCCGCCAGTCGTAGGATTCCTCGAACTCCCCGCCTCTCTGTTTCAACTCCCGCACTTCGTCCGGAAACACCGTCGCGGTGTGGTCTTCGGTGCCCGACTCCGTCTCCACCGCCTTACAACAGCCGCCACAGCGGGTACACTCGAAGCCGATCGATTGGATTGTCTCCGCGAGGTCCTCGACATCGAGGTCCTTCGCCCGCCGCAGTTCGGCTTCGAGACCGGTCGGGGTATCGTCGCTCACGGTGGGCTTACTCGCCCGGGGGTCATAGATGATCGGTCTCGTCGAAATATTTATCAGGTGACACAAACGGTGTGCTGAATGTAGAGCGTACGTTCAGCACGGATAATCCACCTTTTGCTCTGTATAGATTGGCAACAGAACCGAGTACTTTTATTTACCGCCAAGCGTACAGAATTTGTCACTATAGTTATCGTACCAATCTTTTTCTTTTTTTCTCAACAATTTGTTAATATCGTTGGCGTTCTCCTCAGACAAATGATATCCTTTCACTGCATCAAGACTTTCAACGTAGTATGGAATATTACTACTAAGTTGTTCTCTGTCCTTCTCCGGCATAGACACACCGCCGTCAGCGGCATCACCATACGCCGAGAACCTGTTTTTGATATCGGTGGTCTGTCCAATATAAACAAATCGCTTATTATCATCTGCGTTTTGGGCGCGTCTTAGAAAGAATGCATATACCCAACCGTCTGCGTTCCTATCGTAACCAATTTTATTAAGCATTCTGACTAATGTACTCATATGTTATTAAGTGTCGTAAGACGGTATATTTTTTATGAATGTTCATATGTTCTTAGCACACTAATTTTGTATTATACCACATCAAGTGCTGCATACGCGCCCTGTATTCACCACAACCGTCGAAATATATCGGCGGTCGAGTATTTCGACGCGGCCGGATGATCGGTCTTCGAAGCGCAATCACTCCGGAACACCGGCCATCCACAGCTTCGGATGCCGACTGCAAAGCCGCCCGTCGACGGGGTCGGCACGGGCACCGTCCCACCGGATTCGTCCCTCGTGACCGAGCTTTGCGAGGTGTGCCCGGACGGTCATTCCGGCGAGGTCCTCGACGCCACGGAGGTCCTTCTCGTAGGCTGCTTCGAGAATCGCCGCGACGGACCTGTTGCCGTCTTCGACGGCTTCGAGTACCCGGCGTTCTCTGTCGAGGCGGTGTCGGAGCAGTCGTCGCAGACACGCCTCGGGGTCGTCGATTATCGGTCCGTGTGCCGGATACAGCCGCGTCGGCTTCCGTGCCCGGAGTCGACGAAGCGAGGTGAGATACGCCCGCATGTCTCCGTCCGGTGCGCCGACGACGACGCTGCCGTCGAGAACAGCGAGGTCGCCGACGAGTAGCCGACGGCCGTCGTCGAAGGCAAAGGCGACGTGTTCCGGCGTGTGTCCCGGAGTTTCGACGATCCGTACCCGACCGGTGTCCGTTTCGATCGTCGTCCCCTTCCGAAACGTCCTGTCGGGGGCGACCCCGGTCGCCGCCTCGAAGGCTTCCTCTCGACCGGAGCGACACCAGACAGTCGCTCCCGTCTCGGCGGCCGCCTCGACCGCCCCGACGTGATCGTCGTGGTGATGGGTGACGGCGATATCGGTGACGTCGTCGAGTCGAGACGACAGCGTGGGCGTCGTTCCGGCGGGATCGACGAGCAGACAGCGTTCGTCGCCGAGGACGTACGCGGCTGTCTTGCCACCTGGTGTGCGTGTTCGGCACTCGATGTCGATTCGTTCGATCCTCACAGTGCGGGATTGTCCGGCGGTATCAAAAGCACACAGCATCCGGCGACCTCGGTGCCGGAAGACCGACCTCGCAGCAATCAGTTCGCGAGGAAATACACCTGCTTTCGGGCGTCGTGGAAGGAGTACCGCGAATCGACGAGTTCCTCGTCTTCGAGGCGGTTGAGTGCGTAGCGAACGGTTCGATCCGGGAGCAGCGACTCCTCGGCGAGTTGCCCCTGTGACAGCGGTGCCTCACCTTCGAGCACCTTGGCGACGAGTTTTGCACTCGGTGGCAGTTCTCTGAGTGACTCACGAAACTCCGGGTCTGCAAGCGGTGACTCGGTCTGTGGGGCACTGTCTTCCGTTAGCGTCGTCATGCACACGTATGCAAGGAATCGACGTATAAAGGTTGGCTATATGGGGGTGAAAACAATACCTACAATAGGAAGTCTACCCCTCATCCTTATACATACGGCCTCGACATTTATTGCCACCAAGGGTGTTCGGCGATCTCCCGTCCGCCGTGGTGTCCGCTCGTCGGGACGGTTCTTTTCGCCGAGGCCATCCAGCATCCTTTTGTATTCCCCGACAGGAAGGTCGGTAGTGTGAAAG